>JAEWIV010000450.1 GCA_023386865.1 Pseudomonadota bacterium | reverse complement strand
GCCACACCCAGCAGCCCGACCGCGACCGCCGCGCCGAGCGCGGCGACGAAGTAGTTGCCGCTTGCCTGGTACAGGGTGAGCGCAATGTAGGCGCCAGCCATGTAGAGCGAGCCATGCGCGAAGTTGGTCACGTTCAGGACGCCGAAGATCAGCGTCACGCCGGAAGCGATCAGGAACAGCAGCATGCCGATGATCATGCCGCTGGTGAGCTGGGTCACCACGCACGACTCGGTGCCCAGGCAACGCATCAACGCTTCGAGATCCACGAACTATCCTATCCAGCCAGGGCCGGTCGCAGGCGCCGATTCCGCTGCAACCTGAGGATCAGGCGTAGCCCTGCTTCTTCTTCCACTGCTTCTCGAGCTCGAGGATGGGCTCCCACGCCGAGCTCTTGAATTCGCTGATGTACGGGTCCTTCGACTGCGACAAGCCGTAGCCGATGATGTAGTTGATGATGGTGTTATCGTCGTCGCGCATGGTGATCGTGCCGTCCATGCCCCACGGCGACTTGATCTTCATGCCCTTGAGTGCCGCCGCCAGCTTCTTGCCGTCGGTATCGCCGTTGGTCGCCTTGAGCGCCTCGACCAGGAAGGTGGCAGCCGTCGCGTTCTCCCACGACCAGTTGGTCGGCTTGTGCTTGTAGTTCTTCACGTACGCTTGGTACCAGTCCTCGTTCTCCTTGGTCGCCGGCACTGTGCGATTGTAACGGCCGCCGGAATAGACGCCGGAGGGAAACTGCTTGACCTCGTCGACCACGCCGTAGTCGCCCAGATTGACCATGAAGGAGGCCATCTTGTCGAACAGCCCGTAGAGGTTGCCTTGGTCGATGAAGGCCGACAGGTCGCCGCCCCACAGCGCCGAGTACATGGCGTCGGCCTTGGAATTCAGCACCTTGGTCACGACCTCGGTGTAGTCGGGCTGGAACAGCTTGGGCCATGCCTCCTCAACCACCTGGATCGAGCCTTCGAAATGCTTGGCGTATTCCATGAACTCGGCAGTATTAGACCGGCCGTATGCGTAGTCCGGCGAGCAGGTGACCCATTTCTTCAGGCCCTTGGCCTTGGCGATCTTGGCGGCATAGTCGCCACCGCCGATGGCGTCATGGATGCCCTGCCGGGCGGTGCGGAACGCGGTCGGCACGTGCAGCTTAGGGTCGGCCGTCAGCGATGAGGTTTCCGAGTTGGTGTGCAGGCAGAGCACGCCGATCTCGCGGATCACCTCATGGACCGCGAAGGCGCCGCTCGACGCCTCGGCGTCGATGATGATCTGGCAGCGATCGTTGTTGATCAGGTCGCGCGTCACCTTGGCGGCTTCCTGCGGCGCGCCTTTGGAGTCGCGCACGACCAGCTCGATCTTCTTGCCGTTGATGCCGCCGGCCTCGTTAACCGTGTCGAACACTGAGCGCAGGCCGGCGACGCTGGTCAGGCCGACTAGCGCGACGCGTCCCGACTGGATGGTCGGCACGCCGATCTTGATCGTCCCGGCCTGGCCCTTGACGATGGCCGGCATGCCGACGACGCCGGCAGCAGCGGTCGCGCCTCCGGCTTTCAGCAGACCACGACGACCGACCGACCGCGAATGGATCGCTGGCATGATTTCCTCCCGTTAACCTCAGCTTCCGATGCCCGACGACAACGTGTCCGCCAATTGCTTCCGGATCTACGACCGGTTGGCACAATTATGAACAACGGATCAGCGCGGTCAAATGATCGACAGGCAAGCGTTCGCTTTGTGAACATCGGGGCAAGCAGCCACCTGCCAGTTTGCGTACGGAAACCGGTTCCTTGGCCGGATGGGCTTTTGAGCAAGGGACAGCGTTAAGGAAGTCGCTCAGCTTAGACAGCACGGCCTGCTCCGCCACCTCCGTGCCGCAGCAGGCGGCCGGAATGCGTATTGGTCGGCTGACCATTGCGCATTGTGATTTCCCCGTTGACCAAGATGTACTTGTAGCCATCCGCCACTCGCCGCCCGGCAGGTCGTGAACGATCTCGTCGGGTAGCACACGCAATCCGTCGAAATCGTAGATCACGATGTCGGCCGGTGCGCCCTTCCTGAGCTGGCCACGGCCGCGAAAGCCAGCGACCTCCGCCGGCAAGGTAGACTGGCGCCAATGCACGTCCTTGAGGCTCAGCATCTTGTGCTCGCGCACGACCTTGCAGATCGTTTCCGTCGGATAAAATATGGCTGGCTTCCCGTCTGTCTCTTGCCGCTGATTTCTTGTAGGGCGAGAGTTGTAAGTCGGCCGCATGGACTTTGGGCCAGGACACGTCCGGAATGTCGGTTTATTGTTGCCCCGACATGCAGAAGGTGGGGTGCGGCACGGATAATTGAGACACCCGGCTGGGTAAGTTGAACCTCAACCGGAGTGTCAGACATGACGATTGAAGACGGGCCCAAGCCCGAAGGGGCGCCGGAGCGCTCCCCCAAAGCTGGCGCAGCGCCCCGTCGGGCGTCGATATGAATGGGCCGAAGCGTTTTTCCGCGATGCTCAAGATGGCGGTTGTTGCGCGGTTGTGAGCTTGGCTTTTGGAAGTGGCAGACCATTTCACAAGGCGGGTGCTGGCAGGGCTGGCTGCTGTCGGTGGATTGCCGAGACGTTTCGGACTAGATGAGGCAGCATTGCTCCTGGCGACCTCACGGGTCCTGACAGACAAAGGAGGACAGCATGGATACGGTGCAAGCGGTCCGGGACGAGACACGAACGGGCACCCGCCCAGAGTACGACGCGGTCGTCATCGGCGCAGGCGTCGCCGGTCTTTACCAACTCTACGGGTTGCGCGAACTCGGCCTGCGGGTCCGCGCCTTCGAAACGGGCAGCGCGGTCGGCGGCACTTGGTACTGGAACCGCTATCCGGGCGCGCGCTTCGATTCAGAAAGTTGGACGTACGGCTACTCGTTCTCGAAGGAGCTTCTCGAGGAATGGGAGTGGGAAGAGCACTTTTCGGCCCAACCCCACACCGAGCGCTACCTCAACTACGTCGCCGACAAATTCGACCTGCGGCGCGACATCCAATTCAACAGCCGCGTCGTCGCCGCGCACTGGCGCGAGGAGACGCGCAGCTGGGAGCTTGCGCTGGAGAGCGGCGCGCGCCATTCGACGCGCTTTCTCGTCACCGCGATCGGCGTTCTCTCGGCGGCCGTGATGCCGACGATTCCCGGCATCGACAGCTTCACGGGCCAATCGTGCCACACCCAGCGCTGGCCGAAGGACGGCATTGAGTTCGCCGGCAAGCGGGTCGGCATCATCGGTACCGGCGCAACCGCGGTGCAGACGATCCAGACGATCGCCAAGACGGTCGGTCAACTGACCGTGTTTCAGCGCACCCCGAACTGGTGCTTTCCGCTGAACAACAGCAAGATCACCCCGGAGGAGATGCGCGACATCCGCACCCGCTATCCCGAGATCCTGGCGCGCTGCCGCGAGACACCGAGTTGCTACGTCCACGGCCCGGATCCGCGCAAGACGCTAGAGGTGACACCCGAGGACCGCGAAGCCTTTTGGGAAAAGCTATACCGCACGCCGGGTTTCGGCCAATGGCAGGGGAATTTCAGCGATATGCTGACCGACCGCGAGGCTAACGCGCTCGCCTCCGAGTTTGCGGCGCGCAAGATCCGTGAGCGGGTCAACGATCCCGTTGTCGCCGAGAAGCTGATCCCCAAGAACCACGGCTTCGGTACGCGGCGGATCCCCCTCGAAAGCGGCTATTACGAAGTTTACAACCAGCCGAACGTCGAGCTGGTCGACGTCAACGAGACGCCGATAGAGTGTATCACCCCGCACGGCATCCGGACGTCGGACCGCGAGCGCGAGTTCGACATCATCATCTACGCGACTGGCTTTGATGCCATTACCGGTGCCTTCGACCGGATCGATATCAGCGGCGTCGACGGCGTGCGGCTCAAGGAGGTGTGGAAGGACGGCCCGCAGACCTATCTCGGCGTCTTCGTGACAGGGTTTCCGAACTTCCTGATGGCGATGGGTCCGCACGCCGGGCTCAGCAATTACACGCGCACAGCGGAATACAGCGTCGAGTGGGTCACCGGCGTGATCCGGTTCGCGACTGAGCGAGGACTGGGGCGCATCGAGGCCACGCCGTCCGCCGTCAACGAATGGACCGATCACGTCCTGGCCCTGGGCCAAGGTCAGCTGATGAATGAGGTCGGCTCCTGGATGACGGGCGTCAACCGCAACGTAGAAGGCAAGCAGAAGCCTCGGATCATGCGCTACAGCGGTGGACACCCTGCCTATCGCCAGTACTGTAATGCTGTCGCCGCGGAGGGATACCGGAAGCTTGCCTATTGAGGTGAGCTTCGGCCGAGTGGGGCATCGGACGGACTTACACTTGCAACGTCGTCAATGCCGACGGTCACATTTTCGAGCCCGCCCGTCCACGATCAAAGCGCGTGGCGGCTTTGGCGAACGGAGAACGTTGGATTTCAGGTCCGTTCCCTCCACCATTCACGCCCGCGCGGACGTCTTGTTCTCCTCCGTGGTCGAGTTTGGAGAAATTGATTACGTCACACATTGGCGCGCGCCCAGGCAACAAAGGCTTTAATTAATAGCTCCTTCGGATGACCGTCTCGGTGTACGGCGTAGAAGCCGTAACCCGACAGTTTGATAGATGACACTGCTAGAAGGGCGCCGTTTTCCAGTTCCGACCTGATCAGCACGTCGCTGCAGATCGCCAGGCCCCGTCCCATGATGGCGGCTTCAATGGCGTGCAGCTCTTCTCGAAAGCTAAGACTGACGAGTGAGGAAAAGTCGGGAACGGATTTGTGCCGCCGAAGCGCCGCGGCGCGCCATCGCTGCCAGTTGGGGGCATGAGCGTCACCTGGCGGCCACTCGGCCTCGATCAGCGGAAACTTCGCAAGCTGGGCCGGCGTCATCGGCTTCCGCACATCGCCGATCAGCTCTGGATTCGCGACGACATGGAAGTGGCCTGCCCTGATTCTTCGGACCACGCTTAACTTGAGAATCCTGGCCTCTCCTGTGCCTGAGATTGTCCCGTGAGGGATGGTGCTGCAACGGGCCGGGACGCGGAGGCCCCGTCTACCGCAGCGTCCCGGCCCGTTGCGGAAGCGGGAGCTGCGTCGTTCTCTTTCAGCTTCGTCACGAACTCGAGCGGCGTCAAATAGCCGAGACTCGAATGCGGACGAACTTCGTTGTAGTGCCGGCGCCAAGCTTCGATCACGACCTTGGCCTCGGCGCGCGAGCGGAACCATTCGAGACCCAGGCACTCGTCGCGGAACTTGCCGTTGAAGCTTTCGGTAGTGCCGTTCTGCCACGGCTTGCCGGGGTCGATCAGGACGATCTCGATGCCCTGCTCGACGATCCACGCGAGCAGCGCCCGCGCGACGAACTCCGGGCCGTTGTCGGAGCGCAGGTAGAGCGGTGCGCCGCGTTCGCTGATCAGGCGCGACAGCACCTCGATCACCCGGCCCGAGCGGATGCGGCCGTCGACCTCGATCGCCAATCCCTCCTTGGTCCATTCGTCGGTGATCGTCAGGCACTTGAGCTGCTGGCCGTTGGCGCACCAGTCGAAGACGAAGTCGTACGACCACACCTGGTTGGCGCCGGTCGGGGCTTTTGGCCGTGGCCGGCCACTGGCGATGCGTTTGCGCGGCCTCTTACGCGGCACCTGCAGGCGGGCCCGCCGCCACAAGCGCCAGGCCCGGCTGGGGCTCATCACGAAGCCGTCGCGGCTGAGGAAGACGCGGATGCGCCGGTAGCCGTAGCGCGGATACTGCGCACTGAGCGCCGCCATCCGCGCCAGCACCGGCGCATCCTTGGTCGCCTTAATCGACCGGTAGCCCAGCGCCGAGCGCGCCACGGTGAGCAGCGTGCACGACCTGCGTTGCGACAGCCCGCGGCGTCTTGCATACGCCACCTGCTCGCGACGGACCGGCACGCCTACCATTTTTTTGCGGCGATCTCCTTCATCACCTCGATCTCGAGATCTCGCTCCGCCACCAGCTTCTTCAGCCGCGCGTTCTCCGTCTCGAGTTGCTTCAGTCGCCGCACGTCGTCCGGCTGGAACGACCCGAACCGCTTCTTCCAGGTGTAGATCGATTGCTCGCTCACCCCGTGCCGCTTGGCCACCACCGGCACCAAGTCCCGATCCGTCTCCCGCAGGATCGAAACGATCTGCTCTTCCGTGAACCTCGACTTCTTCATCCTGCCTCCTCGCGGAGGCCAGTCTCTCAACTAATCGACGGCCCGAAAACCCGGGGGCAGGTCACCTGAAGCGGCTGTTGTCGGCACGCGACGCCGAGCTCGCCACCCTGCGGGCCAAGGCGGCCGACGACCAGACGCTGATCGCCCACCTGCGGCTGCAGATCGAGAATCGGCAGTGTGAAAGCATTGCCCAGGCGCCGGCACCGTTCCATGTCGTTCCCAGGGGCTGGGCCGGCCCCAGCCTGCTGGCGATGATCCTGTTCGAGAAGTACGGCCAGCACCAGCCGCTCAACCGCCAGGCCGAGCGCTACGCCCGCGAGGGCGTGCCGCTGAGCCTCTCGACCCTTGCCGACCAGGTGGGAACGTACTGCTCGGTGCTGTGGCCGCTATACGAGCGGCAGCGGAGCCACATACTGGCGGCCAACCGATTACACGGCGACGATACGACGGTGCCGGTCCTGGCCAAGGGCAAGACCGTGGCGGGGCGATGTTGGGTCTATGTGCGGGACGATCGTCCGTTCGGTGGCTCGGCGCCACCAGCAGCTCTCTTCTATTACTCGTGTGACCGCTCGGGCGAGCATCCACAGCAGCATCTGGCAGGCTGGAGCGGTGTGCTGCAGGCCGATGCCTATAGCGGCTATGGCAAGCTGTATGACATCGAACGACCGGCTGGGCCGATCGTCGAGGCCGCCTGCTGGGCCCACGCCCGACGCAAGTTCTTCGAGCTGGCCGACATCGAGGCCGCAGCCCGCCGCAAGGCCCAACGCCGCACCCCCGCGGTGATCTCGCCGCTGGCGCTGGAGGTTGTGAAGCGCATCGATGCCCTGTTCGAGATCGAGCGCTCCGTCACCGGGCTGCCGGCTGAGCAGCGCCTGGCGGTGCGGCGCGAGCGCAGCGCTCCATTGGTCACCGCCCTGGAAGCCTGGATGCGCGAGGAACGGCGCAAGCTGTCGCGCCACGCCGATGTGGCCGGCGCCATGGACTACATGCTCAAGCGCTGGGCCTCGTTCGCCCGCTTCCTCGAGGACGGCAGGATCTGTCTCACCAACAACGCGGCCGAACGGGCGCTGCGCGGCCTCGCCCTGGGCCGAAAGGCCTGGCTGTTTGCCGGCTCCGATCGCGGCGGCCAGCGTGCCGCTCTGCTCTATAGCCTGATCGTCACCGCCAAGCTCAACGACGTCGATCCCCAAGCCTGGCTCGCCGATGTGCTGGCCCGCATCGCAGACCATCCCGTCAACCGTCTCGACGAGCTGCTGCCCTGGAACTGGCGTCCTTGCCAACCGGTCGCCGACGCCGCCTGACCATGGCTGTTTATTCGCCTGTTCTTCTGGAAACAGCGGCGAACCTATGGCTCGATCCGGGGCTTCTCTGGGGCCGCTCGCCATGGGTCTTCGCCAGCGTCGCCCTACTCTATGGCGCCCTCGACCGACGTTCATCACCACTCGCGCCGGCATTGCGCTCGTTCGTCACCGTGCGCGTATCACAGATCAATCACTGCGCTTTCTGCGTCGATATCAACTCCGCGACGCTGGTCAAGCGCGGCGTCTCCGCAGAGAAGATCGATGCCCTTTCCGACTGGCCGCGCAGCCCGCGGTTCGACAGTGAGGAACGGCTTGCGCTCGAATACGCGGAGGCGATGACGCTCAATCGAGTCGGCGAGGACCTGCGGAAGCGCCTGAAGGAGCACTGGAGCGACGACATCATCGTCGAGCTGACCGGTCTTATCGCCTTTCAGAATCTGTCGTCGAAATTCAATGCGGCGCTTGACGTGCCTGCTCAAGGATTTTGCCGATTGCCGGAGACCGCGCCTGTGTCGCAAGAGAACCTTCGCGGAAGCGAATAGCGTCGTCCGGGCGCGCCGCCAGCAACTAATAGACCCGCCGTTGCGTTGGTGCGATGGAGGATCTGGTCGAGCTGCGTTCATGATGGAAAGGCTTGCTTCGGCGGCCGCATCCGGCAGCCCTCTTTCGATGTCACCTACATGCGCTGACTTCCGCCGCGAGCTTAACGCATTGTGCGCAACCGATAAGAGACAGCGCCATAAGTCGCGACGCAATAGGGGACCATAAAGGTCAGGGCGACCTTGGCCAGATTGACCTGTCCACCTCCCAGAATGACATCGCCCTGGTTGATCAGATTGAGTGTCGTGCCGACGATCAGCGCAACGATCAAGGAACGCCGCGGCACGCCGTCAGTAACGCAGCACCGGCAAACGACTCCCATCCGAGACATATACGCTCCCATTCAGCGTCATCCAGGCAGAGCATATGGCTTTCCTCGTGCTTACATCAACGACGCCCGGCGGCGGCGCGATCAGCGCGGCGCGAGATGGCGCCAGCGCAGCAGGCGACGTCCGATCGCAGTGCTGAGCATCGTCAGCAACGCCACGGTGCCGACCTGCCAGATGAGCACCATCAGGCCTGCATCCTGCGTGTGGAACAGCCGTAGACCGAAATCAGCCAACGCGGCGGCGGCAAGCCCGCCAAGTCCGACCGAGAGGGTCGGCGCCAACGGCGCGCCGCGATGGAGCATCGCCGCCATGGCGATGCCCGGGACCATTCCGACCATGACGATACCGGGCAGGCATTCCCAATCCTGCTCGAAGCTCATGCCGTGCGGCCCTGCCGCGATCCAATCGCTGACGCAGCCCGTGCCCAGCGCACCCAGCCACAGCAGCAGCGGTGCTAAAGGCATGAACAGCTCCCAGCGCGGCCGTCCCGGCACGCCAGCGCAGAACGCTGCCATCGCGGCGGTAAGGGCGGTCGCCAGACTCGCCCCTTGCTCGACCATCCAGCGCGACTCCTGGAGCTTGGCGGCCAAGTCTGGCCGCAGATGCATGACGGCCACCACGATTACAACCCAGGGCACAGAGAGGGCCAACCAAGCCATCAGTCGCACGAATGGGGGCCTCAGTCGCCGGATTGGTGTCCGCGTGTCTGCGGCAAGCGAGCTGATTAGTTCGTCGGTCTTCATTGTCATTTGTTAAGTATTGTCCGTAGCGCCTTCATCGCCCTATGCATCGACACCTTCAACGCAGCAATCGACATGCCGCTGGCGGCCGACGCCTCCTTGAGAGACATCTCCTTCAACCGCAACATTTCTACGGCCTGTCGCTGGCGGGGCGGCAGCCGGGCCAGCGCTCGGCCGATCGCTTCCGAGTCGCCCATGCGGTCTATAGGTTCTTTCGTCTCGTTATCGGAAAAAGTTTCAGGCAGGATATCGACAGCTACTTCTCCCTTCGCGCGGCGCACCTGCCGCCGCTGGGTGTCCGCCAGCCGGTTGCGCGCAATGGCCATCAACCAAGGCAAGAAAGGTCGGTCGGGATCGTAGGTGTGACGAACCTGATGCAGCGACAACAGGACGTCCTGGACGACATCGTCCGCCTCGTCCGAGCCGGTCCATCGACTGGTAGCTACACGCCGGACAATCGGTGTCACCGCCGTCAGGACGGCGGTATAGGCAACCGAATCGCCCTCCTGCGCGGCCCGCATCAGGGCCGCCAGCTCGGCTTCATCTAACCGGTCACGCGCCATCCGCCAAAAGTACTAGCGGCCGAGCACCGTCGCCATAGACATATGTTGCGGCCGGTAGGTCGTCGCCTTCCGGTTCCGTGCATTATCCATCTCACTGTTCAACTGCGCTTTTCGAGGAAGCTGATCAGCGAGACCATATCTGCAGGCTCGGTTCGGCCGATCGGGCCCGAGCTGTACGTCGACGAAACGACCTTGTCGTCGCCACCGACGATGAATTCGGCTGGCTGAATGAAATTGCGTTTGGGTTCCCACCAGGCGCCGATCAAGTCGGCCGTCTGGCGTGTTACGCCCCAAGCCAACGGATAAGTCAGCGACAGCGACGCTGCCAATTCGCGGGTCTTGTCCTCGGGATCGACGCTGGCCGCGATCGCGGTAGCACCCAAAGCCTTCAACTTCTCGAGATTGCTCTGCAGGCCGGCCAACTGCCGGCGGCAATATGGTCACCAGTGCCCACGGTAAAACAGCGCGATACGGTAGCGCCCATCAAGCTCGCTCGGAGAGCGGATCGATTTTCCGCCGACCAACGTCAAGGTGACTTCCGGAAAAGTGTCGCCAGCGTTTAGTCTGTTCGACATGTCATCCTCCAAAATCCACCTCGGCAACGTCGCTGACACTAACAGGCAACGTCGGAAGCGCCATCAAAATATCTGTGACGGCCTCAACGATACGAGCGTAACCTTTGATACGCGGCGAACGAAGTAAAACAGTCCAAGCAGCATCTCCAGCACAGGGAGAAGGTTGGTGGGAACGCATACGGGAAAACTGGCGATTGCCTTCAAAGTTCGTGCTGACTTGTCCCAGGCATTGGATGTCGCCTGGGGCAGGATCGGCGCGCCAGGGACTTGGTGGAGTGCGGAAGAGCGCATCGCCATCGCCGCGGAGACGCGACAAGCCATTCATTGTGAGCTTTGTCGCGCCCGCTTGAACGTCGCCTCGGCGGCAATGGTTACGGGCCAGCACGACAATGCGGTCCTTCTGCCGCCACCTGCGATTGAGGCCATCCATCGCATTCGAACCGATCCAGGCCGAGTGGGCCATGCGTGGTATCGCTCCGTCATCGATGCGGGCCTGGCGGAAGAGTGCTACGTTGAACTCGTTTCAGTGATTGCCGTCGTTGTTGCGACGGATACCTTCCGTCGGGCCGCGGGATTGCCGCTGCGCAGTCTGCCGCGCGCAACTCCGGGGAAGCCGTCCCGTCGCCGCCCTCGGGGCGCCAAGCCAGGGTTTGCCTGGATGCCGACATTGGCCCCGGAAGACAGAACCGGGGACGATCCGGATCTTTATCGCGAGCACCCTGGTCCACGCGAGCGCGGCGGCGGCAACGTGCACTGGGCGCTGAGCCTTGTGCCGGACGCCATGATCCACTGGTGGGACATGTTCGAGGCCATGTACCTGCCGGCCCTGGCAATGCGTGACTTCGCTCGCGAATACCGTGCCGTATCACATGCGCAGATCGAGATGGTTGCTGCCCGCGTCGCCGCTCTCAATCGGTGCGTCTATTGAACGGCCAGCCATGCGGCCCTGCTCCGTGCGAGCGGCAAACACGCCAACGAGCAATACGACTTCGCCGGGATCGTGGATCGAACGACGAGCACCGGCGTCCCGCATGCGGAAAAGCTCATTGCCTTCGCCGACGCCGCTATTGGGATGGAAGAGAAGCCTCTTATCCTGGCGCGAACGGTTCTTGTCCGTGAGATGGGTCCCGAGGCGATGATCGACGCCGCTGCGGTAGTTGCCGGCTTTGATGGAATTACGCGCATAGCCGACGCAACGGGCATTCCGCTCGAAGCGTCCAAGGCCGAGCAAACGGCGGACTTGCGGGCCGCACTGCGGATCGACGAGCTCATGGCCGCGAAATGGTAGCGCCTTGAAGCCAAGGAGATCTTGAAGGCGTCGACGCCGAGCAGGGGCAATATTGAAGGAGATTCCTGGATGACCGGACCTAACAACCATTCGCCCCACGGAAAAGGCGCCAGCACGGCGCATATTGCGCCGCTCGCCGATGATGAATTGGCGAGCGTGCAGGATATCGTCGATCTTGCGCGCAAGTTCAGTGGCTATGTGCCGACCAGTTTCCGGATCATGGCCCGCAAGCCAACTCTCCTGCGGGCGTTCAATGGTCTAGTCGCAGCGGTAATGCGCGACGCTGGGGAATTGCCTGCCGACCTAAAGTGGCTGATTGCCCATGCTGTAAGCGCTAGCGCGGGATGCCGCTATTGCCAGGCACACACCGCTGCCAACTCGGCGAAGGCCGGGCTTCCGGTCGCCAAGATCGAAGCGCTGATGGAGTACGACACCAGCGCAGTTTATTCACCGCCCGAGCGTGCGGCGGTGGCTCTTGCCCTTGCCGCCGGTCAAGTTCCGAACGCGTCCACCCGAGAGCATTTCCACGCCCTCAGACTGCACTTCAGCGACACCGCAATCGTCGAGATCGTCGCCGTGATCTCGCTCTTCGGCTGGCTGCACCGGTGGAACGACACATTGGCCAGCGATCTCGAGCCCGCCCCTCTCGGTTTCGCCAGCACGCATCTTGGCCCTTCGGGCTGGGCTCCCGGAAAGCACGCGCGCTAATCGGTCGCTAAGTTGTGCCCTTGGCCCGCGTATGACGAGGAGCAGCAGGCGACCGGAGGCTAACCCCTCGTGCGGCTCTTGTCCGTGGGCAACGCCGTCGCTGACGGCGGCAGCGTTCGCGGATCGAATAAGGCGTCGATGATCGGGCATTGGGGCACTTTGCCGCCGCTGCACTGGGAAATCATTACGCCGAGCACCTTCCTGAGCTTCCTGAGATCGGAAAGCTTCTGGTCGATGCTGTGTACATGGTCGATTGCCAACGTTTCGACCTGGCCGCAGGTGTATTTTCCGCCGTCGACAAGGCGCAGAAGTTCTCGAATTTCCTCGAGCGTGAAGCCCAGATCCCGGCTTCGGCGAATGAAACTGAGGCGTCTCAAGAGCTCCGGCCCGTAGAGCCGATGCCCTCCCTGAGTCCGCGAGGGGGGCGGCAAGACGCCAATCTGCTCATAATAGCGGATCGTCTCGACATTGCAGCCGGTCTGGGCCGCGAGTGCGCCGCGGGTTAGGAGGCCGCCGCGGTCAGTCATTTTGCTCACCATGGCTTTCTCACCGGAAACTGTAGCTGATACAGACCGTATATCTCGGATGTAGGCACCCGCAAAGATCGACACCTTGCGCAAATCAGCGGGAAGTTACTCCTTGTGTTGTACTCGTTGTCTCTGCCACGGCCTGGATCTCTTCTCTTGAACCTGTACCTCCTACGCCCGTTAGATTTCCGATCGTCCTTCGCATTGCATGCCTGGTCGCGAAACCGCCGTGACGTGGGATGGGTCATGCTCCAGGTGGCGCAGCGTTTTGCCGGGCAACGAAACGCGTTGCGGTATCCCGATGTACAGTTGGGCACAAGATCGCCGGACAGTTCAGCTACAAACACAGGTGGCGCGCTCGGGCCGGTGACTGCTGGCGTGGATCACAAAGCCGTGTTTATTGCCGCGGTTTTTCTGCTTGAACCTGTAGTTCCTACAGAATCCATATTTGGTTCGATAAACGCAGACGAGGCTTATGTGCCATGAACAGAACGATGCAGCAGACCCTCCTACGCGCGACCCCGACTGCCCGTGACGGTGGCCAGGCGGAGCCATCGGTCCGCGGGGCAGGGCTGATGTCGGCGGGCGGGATTCTGGCGGCGCTAGGGGCGGCGTCGTGCTGCGTGGTGCCGTTCGCTCTCTTCACGCTCGGCATCAGCGGCGCGTGGATCAGCAACCTGACAGCGCTTGCACCCTACCAGCCGCTCTTCGCGGCGGTCACTTTCGGCTTCCTCGGCTATGGCTTCTACCTGGTCTACCGCAAGCCCAAGGTAGCCTGTGCTGAGGGGGCCTACTGCGCCAAACCGGGTGCTGGGCGGACGGCCAAGATCGGGCTGTGGACCGCGACCGCCCTGGTGGTCATTGCGCTCGTCTTTCCCAAACTCGCGCCGTTGTTCCTGTAATCGATTTTTCGATCCTGTAGGAGAGAGATCATGATCCGTCTGAGCATCACTGCCGCGCTCGCCATCGCGCTGTCGCCTTTCGCCGCCTACGCCGGCGAGCGGACTGTTGTCCTTGGTCTCGAGAACGCCACGTGCGAGCTCTGCGGCCCGATCGTCAAACGGACTCTCTCGCGGGTTTCGGGCGTGAAGTCGGTTCAGCTCATCGAAGCCAACGCCGATTCGGGTGCCGTCGCGACCATTACATTTGACGATACGACCGCCGATGTCGGCAAGCTCATCGCGGCGGCAACGAATGCCGGATATCCGGCGCATCTCAAGAACTGACGATCATGTCCGAGTATTGCGGCCCTGGCGCCAAGGCCAACGGCAACTACGATCTCGCCGTCATCGGCGCGGGTTCGGCCGGCTTTTCCGCGGCCATCGCCGCGGCGGAGCTCGGCGCCAAGGTGGCTCTCATCGGTGACGGAAGCATCGGCGGCACCTGCGTCAATGTCGGCTGCGTGCCATCGAAGACGATGATCCGCGCGACCGAGACGGTCCATCAGGCGCAGGCCGCCTCGCGCTTTGCCGGCATCCGGGCAGAAGCTCAGGTCACGGACTGGCGGGCTGCTGTGCGCCAGAAGGATGAGCTGGTGAGATCGCTCCGCCAAGCGAAGTACGTCGATCTGCTGCCAAGCTACAACACCGTTGCCTATCGAGAAGGGCAGGCACGGCTGACCGGCGAAGGAGTTATCGTCGACGGCAATCCGGTCAAGGCCGGCAAAATCATCATCGCGACTGGCGCCGCCGCCGCGCTGCCGGCGATCCCGGGCATTGAGACCGTGCCCTATCTGACCAGCACCACGGCCTTAGCACTCGAACAACTGCCGAGGTCGCTACTGGTGATCGGCGGCGGCTATATCGGCTGCGAGCTCGGACAGATGTTCGCCCGCGCCGGCGTCAAGGTAACGATCGCGACGCGCCGCCGGCTGCTGCCGGAAGGGGAGCCCGAGATCAGCGATGCTCTGACCGGATGTTTCATCGACGAGGGCATCGCCATTCGCACCGGACTGTCGTACCGGGATATTCGACAGACGACGGAAGGCATCGCGCTTTCTGTCTCGACCGAAGGGCGCACCGAGACGATCACGGCCGAGCGGGTCCTGATGACCACCGGCCGCCGGGCCAATACCGAGGGTTTCGGCTTTGCAGAAAGTGGCGTCGAGCTCCTGGCAAACGGCGGCGTCAAGGTCGATGACCGGATGCGCACGTCGAAGTTCGGAGTCTATGCGGCGGGCGACGTCACCGGGCGCGATCAATTCGTCTATATGGCGGCCTACGGTGCCCGCATCGCGGCCGAGAATGCGCTGAATGGCGATAGCAAGCGCTATGACGCCACCGTCATGCCGGCGGTCGTCTTCACCGATCCGCAGGTTGCCAGTGTCGGCCTGACGGAAGTGGCGGCACGGATCAAAGGACTCAAGGCGAAGACTTCTACGCTCGAGCTGAGCTATGTGCCGCGGGCCTTGGCCGCGCGCGACACGCGTGGCCTCATCAAGCTCGTTGCCGAAGCGGACAGCGGAAAGTTGCTGGGCGCACACATCTTGGCACCTGAAGGCGCCGACAGCATTCAGACGGCGGTCCTCGCTATCAAATGCGGTCTCACGGTCGGGCAACTCGCTGAGATGATTTTCCCCTACCTCACGACGGTCGAGGGATTGAAGCTCGCCGCTCAGGCTTTCACGAAGGAAGTCGCCAAGCTTTCCTGTTGCGCGGGATAAACTATAGAGCCATGGCTCATTGGCGTGGCGCAGAACGGGGTCTCCCAATCGCCGCCAGCACCGTCTGTCGTTCCGGCTTTGCCCTGACCAGATCAACACCTCAGATACGCATAGTCGAGATCAGAGCATGGGACTGGGTCATCCGGGTCAATGGCACGAGTGGGCACCGTGTCCGTCGGATGTGGCGTGGAAGCCGTGATGGTGCTGACCGCACCCGGACGAGGTGTGTCGGGCGTTGGGATGGCAAGGAGGGCCAAGACAAGCAGGGCCGACAACGACCACCACGCCGTCATCTCCTGCCGAAACGCCTGTCCGCTGCTCCCGATCATCTCGCTCTGCTCGTTCGACCGATCGGCAAAGGCCTTTTCGAGAGCGTGCCTTTCGTCGCTTTGCTGCGGGCCACTGTCTGTGATGGAGCCGAGGTGCTCATGCTTCGGGCTGAAGCGAAATCGCTGATGAATATCGTCGTGTACGGTCATGGAGCGCCACTCCTGCCGACTGTCACGTCACCTTGGGGGCTCCGTCTGTCGGCACTTCGGTACCTGATGTGGGTTCTGTAGGAGCTACAGTTTCAAGGGAAGTCACGGCGAATTGATTGAAACGCCGATGAGGTAGCGTCTTGACCTTGGAGGTAGCTCCAGGGGCTAACGTGGTCTGCGAGAGACAGCCATCCCGTTGACAGGGTCGTGAGATGAAAACCGCGACGTTCAAAATCGAAGGCATGAACTGCGACCACTGCGCCAACACCATCAAGGCACTTGTCGAGCAACAGGCTGGTGTGAAGATGGCCACGGTCTCCTTCAAAGAAGGCCAAGCGCGCATCCTCTATGATCCTCAGGCCATCACTGAAGAACGCCTGGTCGCGGTCATTCAGGAACCGGGGTTCCGCGTCGTCGGAATGCGACGAGTCGAGCGGAGGGTGAAATGAGCATTGCAACGACAGCTCCATCATCCTTCCAGCCTTGGAGCGAGGAACCGTCGAGCCGCCTCGATCGCCGCAAGATCCGCGCGCGCATCGGTGGCCTCCATTGCTCCCTTTGCACCGGCACGATCGAGAAAGCCCTCGGCCGCATGCCTGGCGTCGACAAGGTGGCGGTGAGCCTCACGCACGAACAGGCGCTCGTCGAATACGATCCGGCCGTCGTGCGGCCCGAACGCTTGCTCCAGACCCTGAAAGACATCGGCTATACCATCTCCGATCCACGCAAACTCAGGGCCTTCGAAGAAGAAGAGCGCGATCTCGTGCACGAGGCACGACGCTTCGTGTTCGCCGTCGTTCTCAGTGTCGCAGCCATTCCCATCATCGCCGATCCGGCGGTGAGCTGGATCGGTTTTCTTCCGGCGCTTGTCTGCCTCAGCCTTGGCGGATTCGTATTCCTGGTTCTGCGGTCGACCGGTCTGTGGGTCGCCATCGGCGCCTTCTCGGGCCTCGTCGTCATGGCGCTCTCTCTCCTCTACCTCAACTTGGCGGGCCACCTGACCCGTGCCGCGCCATGGATGGCCGGCGCATTGGCTGTCGTACTGGTCTTCGGAGTGGGCCGGCACATCCTCCATATGGCGTTCCAGGCCCTGCGGCGCGGCATCCTTAATCAACATGTGTTGCTGGAAATCGGCGCTTTCGCCGGCATGGCCGGCGGCGTCATCGGACTGGTGCTCGATCGACCGGGCTATCCGACGGCGGCATTCTTCGCCGTCTCGGTGATGGTCGGCACTTACCACATCTTCTCGGAATGGCTCTCGCTCATCGTCAAGACGCGCAGTTCGCAGGCGGTGAAGCGCCTCTTGGACCTGCAGCCCGAGACCGCCATCGTCGTGCGCGGCTCGCAGGAGATCGAGCTGCCTCTCGAAGAAGTGAAGCTTGGCGACCATGTGCGAATCCGACCCGGCGAGCGGGTCCCGGCCGACGGCGCGGTGGTCAGCGGCCATTCGGGCGTCGATCAATCCCTGGTCACCGGCGAGGCCGTGCCGGTCGAGAAGCGCGAGGGCGACGCAGTGATCGGCGGGTCGATCAACGGCACGGGCACGTTGCTCGTAAATATCACTGCGGTAGGCGAAGGCAGCTTCCTTCATCAAGTAATTCGTCACGTCGAGGATGCGCGGGCGCTGAAGCCCGGCATCCTCCATCTCGTTGACCGTGTCCTGCGCGTCTACACGCCGACGGTTTTGCTGATCGCCGCGCTGGCCGTAGTTGGGTGGCTCGTCGGCTCTTGGCTCGTCTTGGGGCAGGTCGACGTGGAACGCGCGGTGTTCGCCGGCCTCGGCGTGCTGGTGATGGGCTATCCCTGCGCGGTCGGCATCTCCGCGCCGCTCTCCATCGTGCGCGGCTCAGGACAAGCCGCCGAGCGCGGCATCCTCATGCGAACGGGCGAAGCCTTTCAGGGCTTCCGGCTCGTGAAGAAGATCATCCTCGACAAGACGGGTACCCTCACCGAGGGCCGTCCTGTGGTGCACGAAATCGAAGCGGCCGATGAAAACGAGCGCGGGCTGCTGGCGATCGCGGCAGCCGCCGAGGCGTCGTCCGAGCACCCGCTCGCGCAGGCCATCGTCAAGGCAGCATTCGATCGCGGCGTCACCCCTCCTGATGTGGCGTCGTTCCAGGCATTCCCCGGACAAGGCGTCGTCGCGCGTATTGGCAGGGGCGAGGCTATCGTTGGAAACCCCGGTTTCGTTGTCGACAAGAACATCGATCTCACGGCCTTTGAAAAGAGAATTGAAGTTCTGGAGGCGGCGGGGCGCACCGTAATTGCCGTCGCACATGAAGACCAGGCATTGGGAATCGTCGCGTTGGGAGACACGCTGCGGTCGGACGCCATCTCGACGGTCGCCACGCTGCGCACGTCAGGACTCGGGACGATCCTTGTCACGGGCGACAACGAACGCGCGGCACGCCTCGTCGCCCGCGAAGTCGGCATCGATGAAGTGCATGCCGGCGTACTGCCTCAGCAGAAGGCGGCGATCGTTCGGGAGCTTCAGGCCAATGCGCGCGTGGCGATGGTCGGCGACGGCATCAACGATGCGCCCGCATTGATGCAAGCCGATATTGGCATTGCGATGGGCGGCGGCACCGACATCGCCATCGAGGCCGCAGACATCATCATCCTGTCGAACAGATTGGCCGCGATTCCGGACGCACGCGAGATCAGCAGCCGCAGCTACCGTAAGATGGTCCAGAACGTCGTCCTGGCCTTCCTCTTCAATGGCGTCGGCATCCCGCTCGCTGCCACCGGCCTGATCCACCCGGTTTGGGCGATGGTGGCGATGGCGGTGAGCGTGACGGCGATCTTCATCAACTCGCTCTGGGGCACGCCGCAGCTGTTTTTCGATGCAATTCAGAGCGTTGGGCGCCCCATTGCCGGGCCATCTCCACAGGGTGCGTGATCCAGGGCTGCCCAACCAAGATCTTGACCTTGGTCTATACTTCAAGGTCCAGGATGGTGCTGGAGGCCAAGTATGTTGACGATTGGGAAGCTCGCGGCGCTCGCAGAAATCAGCACAGATACGCTGCGTTACTACGAGCGTGAAGGATTGATCGAACCGGCCGACCGGACCGGGAGCGGCTATCGCCTTTATGACAAGGAGTCGGCGCGGCGCGTTAACTTCATCAAGCAGGCGCAGCACTGCGGCTTTACGCTGACGGAAATCCGCGACCTCCTCGTCCTGCGCAACCGCGATGCCGCCTGTTGTGGCGACGTGCGCACGCGGGCAATCGAAAAGAAGCTGCAACTCGAACACAAGATCAAAGCCATGAAATCCATGTCCAAGGCGCTCGATCACCTGATAGCGGAGTGCGCGAATGAGGCGCAGCCCATCGGTGAATGCACGATCCTCGCGGCATTCGAACAAGTAACAACGCGGGCGCAGTGAGCGATGAAAGTTGAGCTGTTCCATGCCCCTGGCTGCAGTCGATGCGCTGCCGCGCGCGATGACCTGAAGGCCGCCGCCGAAACGGCGGTCATTGGACTGGAGTGGCGTGAAATCAACGTGCTCGACGAGATGGACTACGCCGTTGAGATTGGCGTGCTGTCGCTGCCGGCAATCGTGATCGACGGCGAGCTCGTATTCTCGTCCTTGCCGACGTCGCAGCAACTACGCGCGGCTTTGATCCGACGAAACGCGGCGGAGAAATGACATGACGCCGGAAGGCCTTCAAGAAGCGGTTGCGCACGCAGGCATCGCAGCGATGGGCATCGGCTTTCTTGCTGGCCTCCTGTTCAGTTTCAATCCTGTAGCCATGGCCTCCATCCCGGTATCGCTCGCCTATGTGACCAAGGCTCGCGAGAGAAAGCAGGCGATTCTGTTTGGGGCGATGTTCATCATCGGCATGCTTGTCGTCCATACTGCAATGGGATTTGTCGCCGGCCTCGGCGGCAAGTGGGTGGCCTCTTTTGTTGGCCGCGAATGGGGCTTGGTGCTCGGCCCGTTCCTGATTCTTCTTGGGCTGATGTGGACGGGATGGGTTCGCCTGCCGCTACCGGCTTTCGCCTTTAAGGCGAAACGCCCGTCGGCAGTCTGGAGCGTGTTCTTCTTAGGCGCCGTATTCTCAATCGCCGTCTGCCCGGTCTGCACCCCGGCGCTCGTCGTCCTTCTCGGGGCCGCTATTGGGTTGGGCTCACCCTGGATCGGAGCCGCTCTCCTGCTCGCGTTCGCTGTCGGACGCGCGCTCCCGGTTGCCATTGGCGCCATCAGCATTGGTTGGCTCGAAAATCTGCCCCGCCTGACTTCATATCGACGCAGCTTCGAGACCCTGGGCGGGCTGACCCTGATCCTGTCCGGCCTCTACATGCTGAACGCCTATTTCTTCTGGGTTCCTGCGCTGGCTGGCTGACGCCGGCCTGTTGCTCCTGACCGGCCGTCCCCCACCGATTGCTCGTCCACACCGCGGCCAGCGCAATACGCCCCAAGACGACTGCCGACCGTTCGCGTCGCCCTGTGCGTCCATCAGCTCAGCATAGGGATCATATTTGAAGAACCAGTCGATGTCGGTTGGTCCACGCATCCACGTATTTGTGAGCGAACCACGCTGGACTTCGGCCACGCGGGGGATGCGAAGGGTGCCGTAGCGTGCGAACGCCGTTGACGGATCGGAGAAATGTGCGAGGCAGCGGCTGAGGATGGCCGCATCCTCGAGCGCCATGGAACCGCCGGCCGCCATAAAGGGCCGCACCGGGTGGCAGGAATCGCCCAACAGGACGACACGTCCGTCACTCCAGCGGTCGTTGCGCGGCCGATCGCAGATCGGCCAGACCATGACATCGGTTGTGGTCTCGACGGCACGTTAAGATCAGGATGGAACCCTTCAATGGCGGCCAGGAAATCTTCCCGGCTGCCGCGAATCGGCGCGTCGTCCCCGTCCCAACGATCAACGGGTACCGCAGCCATCACATAGACCTCGTCGCGGCGCGCCGTCATGTAGTAGCCAAGCACATGCCGGTCAGGACCCCACCATCGCACGCGGGCGACGCGCCCGATGAAGCGGGGCTCCTCGACACCCAGGATGATCTCGCCGACCCAGGACCGGATGCCGTCGGGGCCGATCGCGATATCGGCCGGTCTGTAGTGTCACCAGAGGATCGGAAAAGCTCGACTTGCACGGCCTTCTTGGGTTGCTTCATTTTGTCTCCCGCTACGGTGGATGGCGAGCCCTCTCAGCTTCCGACGAAAATGCCAACAGCCGCATGTTCCAGGCCTCGATCCTGTCGAACGTCACTCCCGAAGCACGCTCGGCATGGCCCTGCGTGAAAACGGGTAGGTGGGCGTAGTGTCCCTGCTGACGCGCGGTGCTTCCATACTGGGCAGCTAGCGAAGATCGACGACCTCGGCTCTTATCGGGCCAGGCTGCGACGCGACAGGTCGCCGGACTTCACCACGGCCGCCTGCATTCATCCCGTGCAGGTGACGATCACCGGCGAGGAAACGGCGCCTCGGCGCCGAGTTTCGGACGTGCGGCGTTGGGCGGGATGGGCTAATCTTGTCTGGGAACTTCCACTGAAGGTCTGCGATTGGAAAGGCACGAGCGCGTCGAGCGAAGACTCGCGGCGATTCTGGCCGCGGACGTTGTCGGCTACAGCCGCCTGATGGGTGCCGACGAGGTTGGCACGTTGCGTGCGCTCAAGGCCGTGCGTAAGGAGGTCGTCGATCCGGCCATCGCCGGTCGCGGTGGACGCATCGTCAAGACCACTGGCGACGGCCTGCTGGTTGAATTTCAAAGCGTGGTCGACGCAGTCGCCTGCGCCGTCACTGTTCAGCACAGGATGCTGGAACGCAACCGCGGCGTTGCGGACGACAAGCGCGTCGTGTTCCGGATCGGCATCAACATCGGCGACATCATCATCGACGGCAAAGACCTGTTCGGCGACGGCGTGAATATCGCCGCGCGGTTGGAGTCAATTTGCGAGCCTGGAGGCTTGTGCATTTCAGACATTGCCTGCGGCCAAGTGCGCGACAAGCTGCCTTTGACCTTCATCGACCGCGGCGAGCAGCAGGTCAAGAACATCGTCCGGCCCGTTCGCGTGTTCGGCCTTTCGCCGGAGGCGATCGACGAGGCGCCGGAGTTGGAGGTCGGCCCCGCGGCCCCAGCCAAGTCCCGCAGCCGAGTGCTGCTGGCGGCGACGCTCGCCGCAGCGGTGATTGTTGCCGGCGGTGTCGCATGGTGGGCGATGCGCACCCCCGTCCCGCCGCAGACAGTGGCTGTGCAATTACCCACCGCCGATCCGCGCCCGTCAATCGCGGTTCTGCCGCTGGTCTCGCTTGGCGCCGACAGCAAAGAGGATTACTTCGCTGACGGCCTGACCGAAGACATCATTTCGGCGCTCGGTCGATTTCCTGAGTTCGTCGTCCGCTCCCGCAATGCCGTCTTCGGCTATAGAGGCAAGACGCCGAAGCCTGATGAAGTCGGCCGCGATCTTGATGTGCGTTACATCGTCGAGGGCAGCATCCGGCGTAGCCCTGAGCGCATCCGCATTGCGATCAGCCTCGCCGCTGCCGGCCGCGGCATCCAACTCTGGTCCGAGAACTACGACATCGCGCCGAAGGAGATCTTCGCGGTTCAGGACGACATCACGCGTCGTATCGCCGGGACGCTCGCCAGCCGCCTGACTAATCTGGAGCTGGCTAAGGCCGCCAGCAAGCCGCCGCGCAGTCTGGAAGCGTACGATCTCGTTCTGCGCGGTCGGGATGTGTACGCGCGCGTCAACCGCTCCGCCAATTCCGAGGCGCGCGCGTTGTTCAAGCGCGCGATCGACCTCGATCCCAATTATGCCCCTGCCTACATCGGGCTCGGCCGCGTCGAGCTAAACGGCGTTATGAATGGGTGGACCGCCGATCCTGAAGCGGCGATGCAGCGCGCTGCAAGTCTTGCCCAGAAAGCCATCGACATCGATTCGACAAGCGCGGGGGCGCATGCGCTGCTCGGCTCCACCTATATTCGTTACGGCGACTACGATCGCGCACTTGACGAGATGCAACGCGCGGTCAAGCTCAACAGCAGCGACCCCGATGCTTATGCCGGATTGGCGACCGCTCTGCTGTGGTCCGGCGACGTCGAAACATCGGTCAAGGATTTCGAGACGGCCGCCAAGCTTGGTCTCAATTTCACCGCTCACGAGTCGTTCATGCTCGGCATTGCCTATCTGCTCTCCGGCCGTAACGCCGATGCGATCCGCACCCTCGAACCCTCGCTCGGTCGAAACAAGACCGATCCCTATATCCGAGCGATACTGGCCGCGGCTTATGCCGAGGCTGGCCGACAAGACGACGCGGTCAGGCAAGCTCGGGAGGTGCGGACGATCGATCCACGCTTCGACAGTGCCGACTTCGGCTCGCTGCTGCGCAGGCCCGAACTACGCGCCAAACTCGCCACCGCGCTCGACAAGGCTGGATTGTAGCCTGGGGCTGTCATCTGGTGGAGTGCAGTAAGCCTGAATTTTCATTGGCTTTCTGGAGAATTTCGGCCGTCTGCTGTTGGAATTTCGGTATCCCGCCCTTGCCGGAAAACACGTAAAGCTTGCCGTTCGTGATCGTCCAGGCTTCCGGATCAGCCTCGACCTTGCGGCCACGCGAAAGCTGCACGGCGCAATAGCCGTCGAACTGCGGCGCGTAATGCTCGGGATCGGATGCGAACTTGTCGCGGTGCTCCGCACTCTTGAACCAATAGATTGCGTCGTCGTAAGCGAAGCTGAACTCCTTCGAGCCCTGCTCCGGCTTGCCGTCGGTGAAGTAAGATACCGGATCGTAGCCCTTCAGCGCAACGCGCGGGCTCGACCCAGTCAGGCTCTGAGCTGACGCGGTGCCGCATGTCACGACAACTGTTGCCGCCGAGACGAAATCCCGCCGCGAAAGACCGCTCATGCTGCTTACACCCGCACCAATGGTGCAAGGATAGCACGCGCCGATGTTTGGGTGAACGGTGAAAGCGGCCGCTACCGCACCGGCACGGGTAGCCGCTACCCCGGATTTGATGCCCATTGGCGAACTCGTGTCTGGCAGGCACGTTTGCCGACCTGCTTTGCCGTCGCGTTGGCGACTGACCTCCCTTCGCTCGAACGTTAGCCGCAGCGCCCTTACGCGCGCCTACATGGACATCAACTGGAGGCGACTTGGCCATAGGGCTTCTTCCCTTCTAAGCGCCCTGATTTGAGGAGCAGCCCCGTGATGGAGTGAGTGCAACATGTCTGTAACGGACTTTTGAACGCCCTAAGACCATTAATTTCCATTCTCAGTGCAAAAAGACGTTGCCCACGTCCAGGGCATGCATACCATTCAGCCAGAGGTTGCGCTGCGGGCTGACGATACGCGTGGAGTGCGGACCCAATATGCAGCTTGCCTTGATGATAGGGGAGTCACAGCAAGCGAGGTGTGGTGATGTATCCGATCAGCTTCATCGTTGCACTTGCGGCCCTGTTCGGGGTGACCGCAGCGCGGGCCGAGGAGTTTCGATCTTCAGATCTTCGCGCCGCCAACAACCCTTCGGTCCAAGCCGTGAACTATATGGGCAAGCTTGTCCGCGAGCGCACCGGCGGCAGGCACATCATCAAGATGCTGCCGCAAGCTACCAGCACCGACGACTTTACCATCCAGCAAGTCAAACGCGGCGACCTCGCGATGGCGCGCGTGGGTATCGCGGCCTTCCACACTCTCGTGCCGGCCACCGTCGTGCCTCCACTGCCGTTCGTGTTCAGGTCCAAGGAACATCAGCGGCAGGTGCTCGACGGGCCGATCGGCGAGGAAATCCTCGCAGACATGGAGAGCGAGGGGTTCATCGGCCTTGCCTTCTACGATGTCGGCGCGCGGTCGTTCTACAGCGCGAAGAAGCCGATCCGCACGGTCGCTGACATGAAGGGCCTGAGCGTTCGCGTCCAATCCGGTGATATCCTGACGCCGCTACTGCAGGCGATAGGTGCCATCCCCAAACCGATCCCGTATGCCCGACTCTACGATTCCTTCAAGGTTGGCGTAGTCGATGCGGGGGAGTTCGACCTACCGACCTATGAGGGATCGCGCCACTACGAGGTGGCGAAGTTCTACAGCCTTACCGAGCATAACTGGACGCCGAGCATCCTTGTGTTTTCCAAGAAGGTGTTCGACGGTCTTTCGGACGAGGACAAGGCGATCCTGCGCGGCGCGGCCAAGGAATCGGCCGTCTATCATCGCGAGATTTGGGACGAGCAGGAACCTTCTGCGCGCAAGACTGCGGAGGCCGGCGGAATGGAAATCATCCGCGACGTCGATAGGAAGTCGTTCTCCGACGTCATGGTGCCGGCGCGAACGAAGTTTGCGACCGATCCGAGGCAGAAGGAGTTGCTGAGCCGCATCGCGGCGGGCTCCTCGTTCTAGTTTTCGGAACGTCGGCTTCACGGCATACGCCTTTGACCAACTCAAGCAACGCCGCAACAGGTATCCGTGCCGGCGTTCCAGCCGTGTATCTTTCAGGGGCGGGATGCGAGCATTGAGGGAATGGCGCCCCTTTCAGCTATTGGGGCAGCGAGCTCAACACGTCGTTGCCAGCGATGGTCCCAAATTCCTCCTTGACCGCCTGCAGCTGTTCATCAACGCTAACATTTGCATCAGTGGGGCCGGTGGGACGGTCACACCGACTTGGGGAATGCATGAACAAGATTTGCACGGCCGGTCCGTTGCCGATCATGCGCGCGCAGTTTCGCCATTGCCGCCAGCCCTGCTGGTTGTGAGCGCTATCCGGCCGACTTGCCAATCTACCGAGTTTACCATGAGCGCGAATCGTACGGCACTCAGCAAGCTTGCTCTGTCCCTACCGTCCGATCTTGCTGCCCGAGTCAACGAGTGGATCGATCGAGCCAGCTACACAGGTTCTATTGCCGCGATGCTACCGCGGCCGGATGAACGTACGAGGCTGCCAGCTTAAGGAGAATTTTTTTGTGCGAGCTACGACTGATCTTGACCATAGCGATCGCCGCGAGCTTGCAATGGATCCCGTCTGTAGTGGCGCAAGATTGGCCGACCCGGCCAGTGACCATGGTGGTGGCATTCCCTGCCGGAGGATCAGACGACATTTTGGGGCGCGTCGTCGCAGCGCGGCTTTCCGAGCTCTTGGGCCAACCCGTGAATGTGGAAAACGTCAGCGGCGCAGGGGGCATGGCCGGGACTGCTCGTGTGGCGAAAGCCGCGCCCGACGGCTATCAGATTGCGCTCGGCACCTCCGCCACGCACGCGGTGAGTCAAGTCGCGCACAAGAATCCGCCTTACGACTCCATCGCTGACTTCATACCAGTGGCGCTCATTGCCGAGCAGCCGTTTGTGCTCGTCTCGCGCAAGGATTTTCCGGCCAACGGCCTACAGGAGTTCGTAGCCTATGCAAGGTCGAACGAGATGAAAATGCAGTACGGTTCGGCTGGCACGGGATCGGCAACTCACCTCGTGTGCGCGCTACTCGATGTAGCGATCAGCATCAAGGCCAAGCACATCCCATACAATGGTGGCGCGCCTGCATTACGCGATTTGGTCGATGGCAAAATCGATTACTTCTGCCCTGTCGTGACGATTGCCATTCCTCAGATTGAGAAAGGGGGCGTGAAAGCAGTCGCAATCCTGAGCAAGAACCGTGCGCCGATCTTGTCGAACCTCGCTAGTGCTGCCGAGCAGGGACTGACGAATTTCGCGGCCAGCACGTGGTTCGCTATCTTTCTCCCTAAAGGTACGCCTGGGCCGATTGTCCAGCGCCTGCACACGGCCATCATGGCAACGATGGAGACGCCCGCTGTGCAGGCGCGGTTCAAAGAAATCGGGGCCGATATGGTCGTACCCGAGCGCAGGTCACCCGAATATCTGCAATCATTCCTCAAGAACGAGATCGACAAATGGGCAGTGGCGATCAAGGCCGCGAACCTCAAAGTGGATTGAATTTGGAATCCAGGGAGCGAATCCCGCGGTTCATCAAAAGTCTCTCAAGCCCCGTTTCTTGGACTGATGATCCCGGGCGCTAGAATGGCTTCCAGGTTGGCTCAACAGTGGATTATCGATGTTGGCGGCTAGATTCGTCCTGGCGATCTTTCTGTCCATGCTGTCGTCGAATACCGCAACTGCCGGCGAAATCGTCTTTTCCTGCACCGATGCACTCGCTCCCTCGATGCGAGAGCTTGTTCCAGAGTTCGAGAAGGCCGGCGCTCATCGTGTGAAAATAAGCGTGGCAAACGCCGGAACGATCGCGGCGCGCCTGCAACGGTCATGTCCCCTGTGGTGGTGTAGCTGGAGGGAGCAAGGCCGCGAGCGAGCGAGCCCCTCGAGTGCGCTGTAGCAAGAAAGCGCCCTTGCTCCCGGCAGTTTCACCACTTCCTGGGACACGGCCTGCGCTTGCGCACGTGGCTCTCGCAGATGGGGCTCGATACATAACGGCTGCAGGCAGCGCTGCATATGGTCGCGATCAGCCTGGAAGTGCGCCGGATTTCGGATTTGAATGCCCAGGCAAGCAATGCGCCAACATTCGGAAAATTTCAGTGAACGACAACGAAATGTCAGACCTCCAGCGGCTTAAAGCGCTGGAGGCTTCCGTTGGCAAAATGAGAGGTGATTTGGCGCGTGTGGAACGGATGCTGCGCCTCACGCCGACAAAGCCACGACTCAAGAAGCAAAAAGGCGCAATCGAAAGGTTAATCTTCTTGGCTCAAGTGGAGATCGGCAAATTGAGAAAGGGAGCCAAGTGAAAAGCGATTGCCCTGCGGAAGACAAGCCTCATTCATAGCGTGCCCGCAACGTCGGCGAGAACTAATGGCGCGTGGGTTACGAATGCGCTTCAATTCAAGACTACATCGAGGTCAGCCAAGCGAACTCGACCGATCGCGCACCGTGTCGTCGACGACAACATTGTCAATCAGCCGTGGGCGG
>JAEWIV010000438.1 GCA_023386865.1 Pseudomonadota bacterium | reverse complement strand
GCTGTGCACCGGCTGGCCCAAGGAGTTCGGCGGGCCGGGGTTCAGCACGACTCAGAAGTATATTTTCGAGATGGAGATGGCGCGGGCCGGCGCGCCCGGCACCTCGCCGTTCGGTCCCAAGATGTGCGCGCCGGGGATGATGAAGTACGGCTCGGCCGAGCAGAAGGCCAAGCACCTGCCGCCGATGCTGAACTCCGACCTGATCTGGTGCCAGGGCTACTCCGAGCCGGGCTCGGGCTCCGATCTCGCGAGCCTGCGCACGAAGGCCGTCCGTGAGGGCGACTTCTATGTCGTGAACGGCCAAAAGACCTGGACGACGCTGGCCCAGACCGCCGACTGGATCTTCTGCCTGGTGCGCACGTCGAACGAAGGCAAGCCGCAGGAGGGCATCTCCTTCCTGCTGATCGACATGAAGACGCCGGGCATCTCGGTCGAGCCTATCATCACCGCCGACGGCAATCGCGCCGGCACGCAGGAGGTGAACTCGGTGTTCTTCACCGACGTCAAGGTCCCGGTCGAGAACCGGGTGGGCGAGGAGAACAAGGGCTGGACCTACGCCAAGTACCTGCTGGAGTTCGAGCGCGGCGGCAATCCCTACAGCCCGCGCCTGCGCTCGGCCTTCGACCGGCTGAAGCGCCTATCGCAGGCGATGGCCGACGGCGAGGAGTCGATCATGGCCGACGTTTCCTGGCGCGAGAAGCTCGCGCGCATGGACATCGAGATCTCCGGCCTCGAGATGTTCGAGCAGGAGTTCTATTCGAAGCTGGCGTCGGGCCAGAACCCGGGCCCGCTGTCCTCGATGATCAAGCTGCGCGGCACCGAGGTCATGCAGCAGGTGCAGGAGTCGGCGGTCGAGGCCGCGGGCTACTACGCCCAGCCGTTCCCCGAGCAGCGCGCGTGGAACGCCAATGTCGAGCCGATCGGCCCGGAAGGCGTCGACGTGCTGGCCCCGCGCTACTTCAACGGCCGCAAGATGACGATCTACGGCGGCTCGTCGGAAGTGCAGCGCGGGATCATGTCGAAGGTGATGTTGGGACTTTAACTTGTTGTCGTCCTGAGCGGAGCGAAGGACCTCATCGCCGCTTCCAATCGGCAAGAGATCCTTCGCTTCGCTCGGGATGACAATGGAGTGATCAGATGGACCTCGCTTTCAACAAGGACGAACTCGCCTTCCAGAAGGAAGTGCGCGACTGGATCGCGGCCAACATGCCGCCGGAGGTGGCCGAGGAGAGCCGGCGCAGCCGCACCAGCCACGTCTCCAAGGAGCGCCTGCTGCAGTGGCAGAAGAAGCTCGCGGGCAAGGGATGGCTCTGCCCCAACTGGCCCGAGGAATATGGCGGGCCGGGCTGGAACTCGACCCAAAAATTCATCTTCGAGATGGAGATGGCGCGGGCCGATTCGCCCTATCTCTCCTCGTTCAGCATCAAGATGGTGGCGCCGGTGCTGATGAAGTACGGCAGCGAGGCGCAGAAGAAGCGATTCCTGCCCAAGATCGCGGCAGCCGAGGAGCTGTGGTGCCAGGGCTATTCCGAGCCGGGTTCGGGTTCCGATCTCGCGAGCCTGCGCACCAAGGCGGAGCGGCAGGGCGACCACTATATCGTCAACGGCCAGAAGATCTGGACCACCAACGCGCACTTCGCCGACTGGATCTTCTGCCTGGTCAGGACCTCCAACGAGGGCAAGCGGCAGGAAGGCATCTCGTTCCTGCTGATCGACATGAAATCGCCCGGCATCCGCATCGACCCGATCTATCTGGTCGACGGCACGCGCACGCCCATGCGACACGAGGTCAATCAGGTGTTCTTCACCGATGTGAAGGTGCCGGTCGAGAACCGCGTCGGCGAGGAGAACAAGGGCTGGACCTATGCCAAGTACCTGCTCGAGTTCGAGCGCGGCGGGCAGGCTCATGGGCCGCGCTTGCGCAAGGCCTTCCGCCACCTGCAGACGCTTGCCAAGAGCCAGATGGACGATGGCGAGCCGTTGTCCCTCGATCCGCAGTGGCGCGAGAAGATGGCGGCCCTGGAGATGGAGATCGACGCCGTCGAGATGAACGAGCTGATGTTCTATTCCAGCCTCAAGACCGGCGATGCGCCGGGCAACATGGCGTCGATCGTCAAGATGCGCGGCACCGAGGTCGGCCAGAAGATCACCGAGCTCGCGGTCGAGGCGGTCGGCTGGTACGGCGTGCCGTTCACCGAGCTCAGGAACTACGACAGCAACATCGTCCCGGTCGGCGGCGAGTACGTCGACGACGTCGCGCCGCGCTATTTCAACAACCGCAAGACCACGATCTACGGCGGGTCGTCCGAGGTCCAACGCAACGTGCTGGCCAAGGCAATGCTGGGCCTCTGATCAAGCACGCAATGGGGCGAGCTTGTACTGCCGCTGGAAGAACGTCGAATGCAGGCCGCCGTCAGGCGGTCTGGCGGCGATGTGCTGGGTGATCTGACAGTTGTCGGAGCCGTTCCCGGCGACCATCAGCACGACGCTGTTCAGCGGAATGGTCTTGAGCGTCCCGCGCTCCAGCAGTTCATCGAGAATGTCTTCGGGCTCGCCTTGGGGGACGGCGATCCAATATCGCAGGGCGTGGAGCATGCTCTGCGTTTCCGGGCCGTATGTCCGGTAGTCGCCGGCGAGGTAGTGCGTCCCCAGAGTTTCGATTCTGGCGATGCAGATCGGTTCTCCCTCGCTGTCCGGATCTTCCGCGCTGTGATCGGTGTGCAAGCCATGGGGCTGAGGAGCCGTGAATCTGCCGTACGCGCAATGCCCTTTGCGGTAACGTGCCGAAGGGATGAGCACGCTCATCATTTCGTCGACATCGTCGTTGTAGAGACGCACGTAGTTGGCCATCGCATCCGGCGTGCCGTTGACGAATGTCTCCAGAAGCCAGCTGTCGTCGACATGGACTGTTTTCACGTCGTTGAAGTGCTTGGCATGCTCATGGATCTCAGTCGTTGTAGTCTCGCGGAAGCGGGCGATCGGCATGGGCAAGCAAGTATGCGCGTCGCGGTCGTTGAAATTCGCATGCAGGCGTTCGACGACCGACCACTGGTCGGCAGAGAACGGCAGCGGTTCCAGGATTTTCAGTCTGGATGATAAGGCGGGCCATGCCTGGCGAAGATCTGTCATGATCGTCATGCTATTGCTTGCTTCATCTTGGGGGGCGTTTGAATGCACTACAACCGGCTCGGGCGCAGCGGCCTGAAAGTTTCCGAGATCTGCCTCGGCACCATGACCTTCGGAAACGGCGCCGATGAGGCCGAAGCAGCGCGGATGGTCCATGCCGCCTTCGATGCCGGCGTGAACTTCTTCGACACCGCCGACGGCTATGTGAACGGCGTCTCGGAATCGATGCTGGGCAAGGCGCTGAAGGGGCGACGGTCGGATGCCGTGGTTGCCTCCAAGGTGTTCAATCCCATGGGTGGAAGGCCCAACGATTCGGGAGGATCGCGGCTGCACATCATTCAGGCCGTCGAGGCGAGCCTGAAGCGCCTTCAGACCGACTATCTCGACATCTACTACATCCATCACGTGGACACCCACACCCCGCTCGAGGAGACGCTGCGCGCGTTCGACGACCTCGTGCGCCAGGGCAAGGTCGTCTACACGGCCTGCTCGAACTACGAGGCGTGGCGCCTCATGGAGGCGCTGTGGCTCTCCGACAGCAACGGCTGGGCGCGCTTCGAAGCCTACCAGCCGCAGTACAGCCTGGTGGTGCGTGACATCGACGAGGAGATCCTGCCGGCCTGCGAGGCCAAGGGAGTGGGCATCGTCGCGTGGTCGCCGCTCGCCAGCGGCTACCTCGCCGGCAAGTACAAGCCGGGCCAGCTCAAGGTCGAAGGCACGCGCTCGACCGAGGGCTGGGCGTTCCAGTCGCGCTACTTCGCGCCGAATCATGCCGAGATCCTGCAGGCGCTGTTCGACGCTGCCCGCGACATCGGTCGCTCGCCCGCTCAGACCGCGCTGCGCTGGGTGATGGACCAACCGCTGATGACCAGCGCCATCGTCGGCGCGCGCAACGCCCAGCAGCTCGGCGAAACCCTGGCCGCGGGCGGTTGGCACCTGCCGCCGGCAGTGCTCGGTCGCTTGAACGAGGTATCGAAGCCCGCCTTTGGCTACCCGCGCGCCTTCGAGGAGCCGATGGTCGACCGACGCACCGCCTCGGTGAAGATGCCCTCACTGAAGCCGTGATGCACGGACCAGCGCGCGCGAATGAGATGAGCTCGCACCGCGGGCGGTTCCATCTCATCTCGCCTCATTCCGCTTAACCGGCCAGCACCGGCTCGCCGACGATCTGGGTGCGGTGCATCAGACGGCGCAGGCTCTCGTCGAAGGCGTCGCGGCGGTGCATGACGCAGCGATTGTCCCACAGCACGAGGTCGCCGGGCCGCCACTTCTGGTACCAGGCGAAGCGCTTCTGGGTGGCGTGCGCCCACACGGCATCGAGAAGCCGTTCGCTCTCCTCGACGGAGAGGCCATGCACGTAGGCGCCGGGACGGCGACCGAGGAACAGCGCCTTGCGCTTGGTCACGGGATGCAGCCGGACGAGGGGATGCACGGCGCCCGGCGTGTGGCGCACGTCGAGGCTGCGCTGGAACCCCTTGCGCAGCTCGCCGGCCGAGTTGCGGCTGGAATCGTGGATGCAGGTGCGGCCCTCGACCGCACGCTTCAGCTCTGGCGACAACGTTTCGTAGGCCGCATACATGTTGAGGAAGCCGGTGTCGCCGCCATCGGGCGGCACCTCGAGCGCATAGAGCAGCGAGGCGCGTGGCGGAAGCGCATTGTAGGACATGTCGGTGTGCCAGACGAGCTCGTAACTGCCCAACCCGCCCACCGGCTTGCCGTCCTTGATGACGCTAGAGATCACCGCCACCCATTCGCGGACGTCTTCGGGCAGCTCCGACTCGGCGCGATCGAAATTCGCGGAAGCGATCGGCACGTGGTCGAGCTGGCCGAAGCGGGTGCTGAACTGCATCAGCATGTGATCGTCGATGCGCTGGCCGGCGAAGCGCAGGACAAGATGCTCGGACCAGGCATCGGCGATCTGCTCGAAAGCCGCGTCGCTCACCGGCTTCGACAGGTCGACACCATGCACGTCGGCGCCCAGCGCGCCACCGGTCGGCTGGATCCAGACTTCGCTCATGGCTTTCTCCACATCCATCCCGAAGTTTGCCACGAAACAGTCACGCCATGCATCCAATCGTCGCGCCAAGCGTTGATGCATGGATAACATGCCTGCCAGCCGCGCGAGCCGTGCCCTCTGGCCTTTCCAGGCCGGCCATTCGGCGTGGCTGGTTTGGCTGCTGGCTGCATGGGTACTGCTCGCGATTGCGCCTGGCGGACCGGCGGAGGCTCGGACGGCGGCGATCGCCCTGGTCGTCAAGGGGGACGAGCAGATGCAGGCCGATCTCAAGGAACTGGTCGATCGCTTCGAGAAGGACCAGCCGCTGACCGGCGACAGCCTCGGGCTGCTGCAAGCCGCGCAGGCGGTTCTGGCCAGGATCAATACCGCACTGCGCTCGCGCGGATACTACGACGCGACCATGACCGCCACGGTCGACGGCCGGCCCATCGCCGAAGCCGGTGCGCTCGACGCCATCGATGCGCGGCCGGAGAGCGACCGGATTTCCTTCGCCTTCGACATCACCACGGGGCCGCGCTATCGCATCGGCGACGTGGCGATCCGCGCGCCGACTGCCGAGGCATCCTTGCCGGGCATCGATCGTGCCAAGCTCGGCCTTGCGGCGGGCGATCCGGCCGACGCGGCCGCCATCCTCGAAGCCCAGGACAAGCTCATTGCCGAGCTGCGCAAGCAAGGTTACGCGCTGGCCAGCATCAAGCGCGACGTCGTCGTCAATCATGCCACGCGCGAGGCCACGGTGACCTTCGTCGCCGAGACCGGTCCGCTGGCCCGCATGGGCCCGGTGCGCTTCTCCGGAACCGACAAGGTCGATACCGTCTGGCTGCAGCGCCGCGTGCCGTTCAGCGAGGGCGAGCTTTACGATCCCACCAAGGTCGACGCGTTGCGCGGCAAGCTCACCTCGCTCGGCGTGTTCAACGCGGTGCGCATCAAACCCGCGACCACGCTCGACGCCAAAGGCGAGCTGCCGTTCGACGTCGAGCTGACCGACCGGCCGGCACGCTCGATCGGTTTTGGGATCTCCTACGAAACGCAGCTCGGCTTTGCCGTATCGGGCTTCTGGACCCATCGCAACCTGTTCGGCCAGGCCGAAAGCCTGCGGCTGACGGCGGAGCTCACCCACATCGGGCAGGGCTATGCGATCCTCGATACCGGCTTTGCCTTCCGTGCAGCCTTCCGCAAGCCCGACTGGTGGCTCGCCGGTCAGGATGCGCGCCTGGAGGCCGCCGGCGTGCGCGAGGTGCTGGACGCCTACACGCGCAACGCCGTGACCGCCTATGCCGGCTTCGACCGGACCTTCTCGCCGCGGTGGCAGGCCCGGCTGGGCCTCGCCGGCGAACTGTCGCGCATCACACGCAACGGCATCACCATGGATTACCAGCTGGTCGGCCTGCCCTTGTCGATCCTCTACAACCATGCCAACAGCGACCTGAACCCGACCGAGGGCTATCGCATCGACCTCGACGTCACACCCTGGGTCTACAGCCGCGATTTCTTCACCGTGATCCGCCTGACAGGCCGACACTACTTCGATTTCAGCGAGGACGGTCGCAGCGTCCTCGCCACCCGGGCCTCGCTCGGCACCGAGCCCGCGGTCAGCATCGGCGGCATTCCGCCCGACAAATACTTCTATGCCGGCGGCGGCGGCTCGGTGCGCGGCTTCGTCTATCAATCCGCCGGCCCGCGCGACAACTTCAACAACCCGCTGGGTGGCGCCAGCGTCGTCGAGGCCAACGTCGAGTTCCGCCAGCGCATCGGCAAGTCGTGGGGCGCCGTGGCGTTCGTCGACGCCGGCAGCGCCTATCCGTACTTCATGCCCGACTTCTCGTTGTTCGCGCCGCGCGTCGGTGCCGGCCTCGGCGTCCGCTACTACACCGACTTCGGGCCGGTGCGGCTCGACGTCGGCCTGCCGCTCAATCGCCGCGAAGGCGATCCGCCGTTCGGCATCTATGTCAGCCTGGGCCAGGCCTTCTGATGCGGGCGCGCAGATTCATCGCGTTCGCTGCCGCCGCCCTGGTCGGGCTTCTCGCGGTCGTGTTCGCCGCGCTGCAGACCGGTCCCGGCCAGCGCGCCGTGGCCGCGCTGATTTCCAACGCAGCATCGGGACCGGACGGCGGTCTCGATCTGCGCGGCCTGGGCGGGTTCTTTCCGACCGATCTTCGCGTGGCGTCGATATCGTATCGCGACCGGGACGGGCCGTGGCTGACGGCGGAGAACGTCCGTCTTCGCTGGTCGTTCACGTCGTTGCTGCGCGGGCGGCTGCTGATCGAGACCCTGAGCGCCGAACGCGTCGCCGTGCTGCGTCCGCCGCTCCCGGCCAAGGAAGAATCAAAAGACAGCGGCGGCGGCGCCGCGCGATTGCCGGTCGGCATCGACGTCAACGAGCTGGAGGTCGCCGACCTTCATCTGGCGGCGGCGGTGGCTCGCGTCGATTCGCGCTGGAAGCTCAGCGGCCACGCGGTCCTGCCGGCCGACCTCGCGCAGGGCAGGGTGATCCTCAAGGGCGATCGGATAGACGGGCCGGACGGCCGGCTGTCGGCGGACATCGGCTTCGACCTGGAACGGCGTACCGTCGATGGCGAGGTGAGCCTGGGCGAGAAGCGCGGCGGCCTCGTCGCGGCACTGCTCGAGCGGCCGGATATCGAGGAGCTGTCGATACGGCTGGCCGCCCGCGGCGATGCCCAGGCGGGCAATGCCGAGCTCGTCGTGTCGGCTGGCGAGGCGGCACGAGCGAACGGCAAGGCGGTCTGGAAGCCGGACGGTGCCGCGACCTCGGTTTCGGTCCAGCTCGACACTGCGGGGCCGGGCCTGCCGCAGGGCCGCATCGCCGATGCCGTCCGCGAGCCGATTGCGCTCAGTGCCCGGGCCGTCATCGACGACAGCGTCGTCACGTTGAACGAGCTCAAGCTCAGCGCCGGCAGGCTCGGCCTGGACGCATCGGCGCGCTACGACCGCACGGCCGATCGTCTCGAAGGGACGCTCGCGTTGCGAGCGGCCGAGCCCGGCGCACTCGCTCCGTTCGTGAGCGGCGCGACATGGCGCGGCCTGCACCTCGAGGTGAAGC
>JAEWIV010000417.1 GCA_023386865.1 Pseudomonadota bacterium | reverse complement strand
GTGCTGGGCGTGGCGCTGGGCGGCTACCTCACGGCGCGCTGGGGCTGGCAGGCGGCGTTCGGCGTGGTCGGCGTTCCCGGCCTGGTGCTCGCCCTGCTGTTCCTGCTCGTGCGCGACTATCGCACGGTGCCGCTGACCGACCCCGAAGCGCGGCGCTTGGGCGTGCGCGGCGTGCTGCGCGGCCTGCTGGGACCGCGCACCGCCCTGCTGTGCTATGCCGGCGGCGCGCTGCAGCTGCTCACCGTCTCGACGGTCTATGTCTGGCTGCCGAGCTACCTCAACCGTTTCCATGGCCTGCCGACCGACAGGGCGGGCCTGATGACGGCGCTGGTCCTGGTGCTGGGCAGTGTCGGCATCGTGCTGTGGGGCTACGTCGCCGATCGCGTGGGGGACAGCAGCCCGCGGCGCAAGCTGATGGTGCCCGCGGCCTGTCTCGTCCTCGCCGCGCTGCTGCTGTCGATGGCCTTCGGCCTGATGCCGCCCGGCGGCCTGCAGTTCGCGCTGATCGCGGCCGGCGGGTTCATGATGACGGCCGCTTCCGGGACCGTCCCGGCGGCGGCGATCGACGTCATCCATCCCGGCCTGCGCGCCACCGGCGCCGCCATGGTCGCCGTGGTGCAGAACCTGTTCGGCCTGGCGCTCGGCCCCATGGTCACCGGCGTCCTGTCCGACGCCTACGGCTTGGCCACCGCCCTCGCTGTCATGCCGGCCTTCTGCCTCGCCTCGGCGGCGGTCCTGATGGCGGCCACGCGCGTATATCCCGCCGAGCTCAACGCGGCCCGCACCTTGGCGGCGACGACGATGGCGTCCCAGTAAGACCGTCACCGATTGGCGCGCGCCACCGCGGCGTTCAGCAGCAGGTTGGCGCCGGGCACGGAGCGGGCGAGCTCGATCGCCTCGTTGACGTTGTGGCTGATGCCCTCGAAGCAGGGCGTGAAGATCATCGCCGTCGGCGCCATGGTCGCCACGGCATAGGCGTCGTGGCCGGCCTGGCTGCGCATCTCGCGGTACGGCAGGCCGAGCTCCCGCGCCGTCGACTTCAGGAGCTCGATGCAATCGGGCGCGAACAGCTCGGTGCCCCAGCTCCAGCCCTCGGCGACCTCGATCTCGACATTGGCCTTCTTGGCCGACGCGACGATCGCCGCATCGACCTCCTTCCGCATCGCCGCGAACCGCGCCGGGTCGATATGGCGGAAGTCGATCGTGAGCTTGACCTGCTCGGCGTAGGTGCCCGGCAGGTTGGGAAAGCTCTCGATGCGCGTCGTCGTCGTGCGCCCTTCGTCGGCGGCATAGGCCAGGCCGATATCGTTGACCGCGGCAATGACGTAGCCCGCGCCGACCAGGGCGTTGCGTCGCATCGCCATGGGCGTGCCGCCGGCATGGCCGGTGTCGCCCTTGACGGTGAGACGCAGCGCCTGGGTCTTGTAGCCGCCGACCACGATGCCGATGTCGCACTTCTCGCGGTCGAGCACCGGCGCCTGCTCGATATGCAGCTCGAGATAGGCGTCGAACTTTCGCTCGCCCAACGGAGCCGCTCCGGCATAGCCGATCTCGTCCAGCGCCTCGGCGACGGTGACACCGTCATCGTCGGCGGTGGCGAGCACGCTCTCCAGCGGCAGCGCCTTGGCGAAGGCCATCGAGCCCATCATCGGCGGGCTGAAGCGCGCGCCTTCCTCGTTGGTCCAGCAGATGACCTCTATGCCGCGCCTGGTCGAGAGCCCGCGGTCGTTCAGCGTGCGCACCACCTCGAGGCCGCACAGCACGCCCAGGATGCCGTCGTAGCGGCCGCCGCAGATCTGGGTATCGAGATGGCTGCCGATCGCCACCGGCGGCAGCGAAGGATCGCTGCCGGCACGGCGGGCGAAGATGTTGCCCAGCCGGTCGATCTCGACGCGGCAGCCCGCCTGCTTCGCCCAGTCGACGAACAGGTCGCGCATCTGCTTGTCCTCGGCCGACAGCGCCAGCCGGCGCAGGCCGACGTCGCGGAAGCGCCCGATCTCGGCCGATCGTTCCAGGCTTTCCCACAATCTCTCGGCATTGATCTCCAGCACATTCGTGGCCACGGCAGGCTCCTTGCGTCGGGGCGTTGGCTTCGACCGGGAAGCGTGCCAGTGAAGACGGACAATGCAAGACGATTACGACTTCATCATCATCGGCGGCGGCTCGGCCGGCGCGGTCCTGGCGGCCCGGCTGAGCGAGGATCCGGCCATCCGCGTCCTGCTGCTCGAGGCCGGCCGGGACTTCCGGACCGCCGAGACGCCGCAGCACCTCAGGATCCCCAATCCGCTGCGCGCCATCGCCGACGACGACTATCGCTGGCCAAGCCTCCTGGCCCGCCGCACAGAGCGGCAGGAGCCAAAGTTGCTGTGGCGCGGACGCGGCATCGGCGGCAGCTCGACCATCAACGGCCAGATCGCCATCCGCGGCGTCCCCGAGGATTTTTCGGACTGGGTCGCCGAAGGCGCCACGGGCTGGGGCTGGCCGGAGGTCCTGCCCTACTTCTGCCGGCTGGAAAGCGATGTCGATTTCGGCGACGCGCCCTATCACGGCAAGAGCGGCCCGATCCCGGTCTATCGCGCGCCCGTCGAGCAATGGGGTCATGTCGATCGCGCGCTGATAAAAGCGGCGCTGGCGCTGGGCTACGGCTGGTGCGACGACCACAACGCGCCGCAGGGAACCGGCGTGTCGCCGTACGCGATCAACAGCCGCGAGGGCCTGCGCATCTCGGTCAATGACGGATACCTCGAAGCGGCGCGCGACCGCGCCAACCTCGCGATCGTCGGCAACGCCGTGGTCGACACGCTGACCTTCGAAGGCAATCGTCCGCATGCCAACGGCGTGCGCGTCCGGACAGGCGGCGAGCTGAAGTCGGTGCGCGCGCGGCGCGAGGTGATCCTGTCGGCCGGCGCGATCCATTCGCCGGCCATCCTGCAGCGGTCCGGCATCGGGCCGCGCGGCCTGCTCGCCGGGCTCGGCATCGTGGTCGTCGCCGACCGGCCGGTCGGCGAGCATCTGCTCGACCATCCGATCCTCGGGTTGACGCTCGACCTGCGCCCCGACGCCCAGGTCGGCACGCTCGCCCATCGCCACACCAATTGCTGCCTGCGCTACACTTCCGGTCTCGCCGGATCGGGGGTCAACGACATGATCATGATCGCCGGCAACCTGCGCTCGGCCGAGGACGGCGGCACGACCCGCGCCCGCATCGCCGTTTCGGCGTTCCAGGCCCTCAGCGAGGGCAGCGTGCGCATCGCCACGCGCGACCCTGCGATCGACCCGCGCGTCGACGAACGCATGCTGAGCCACGACAGCGACCTGCTGCGCATGCGCGACGGCGTGCGCCGGCTGCGCGAGATCTGCCTGCACGACGGCGTGCGCGCCGTCGCCACGCGGGTCGAATACGGCACGACCCGGCGATCGATCGACCAGGCGCTCTCGCCGACGGAGCTCGACGACTGGATGTTCGCCGAATGCTCCGATGCCCAGCATGCCAGCGGCACCTGCCGCATGGGGGCGGCCGACGACCCGCGCTCGGTGGTCGACCCCGATTGCCGGGTGATCGGCTGCAGCGGCCTTCGGGTCATCGACGCATCGGTCATGCCGACCGTGGTGCGCGCCAACACCCATCTGACGACGGTCATGATCGCCGAAAAGATGGCCGACCACCTCAAGCAATCGATCAAAACTCACGCAATGCGCAACCAGTAGAGTAGCGGTCGGCCAAGCCGCATCGTAAAACAAGCCGTGGCCTACGCTGTCAGCGCCCTTTCGCACCGGTCCGAACACATGTCGCCTGCAGCGGTCGCCCTGGCCGTCCTGCTGCATGCCGTGGCGGCGCTGGCGCTGTGGTGGGTGGCGCAGGAACCCAAGGCACCGGCCGAGCCGGCGCTGGAAGTCTATTTCGAGCCGGCACCCAAGCCCGAGGAAAAGCCGCCCGAGCCCGAGCAGAAGCCTGAGCCCAAGCCGGAGCCTCAGCCGCAGCCTCAACCGCCGCCGCCCCAGGTCATGCCGCCCATCGAAGCGCTGCGGCCGCCCGCCGACATCGTCTCCGACACGCCGACCCAGGCGCCGCCCAAAGGCGACAAGCCCAAGGACGCCGAGCTGGCGCCGCCTCCGCCGCCGCTGCAGGACGTCTTGCCGTCACCGGACCAGGACCTGGCGCCACCGACGGCGAGCGAATTCGCCAAGGTCGAACCCGCGCCCGCCCCTCCCGCGCCAACAC
>JAEWIV010000348.1 GCA_023386865.1 Pseudomonadota bacterium | reverse complement strand
TGGCCCAGCGTCTCGGCGGCGTCGAACAGCTCGCCGAGCCCGTGTACGCGCACCAGGCCGGCGCGCGCGAAGGCGGCGTCGTAGACCGCCGCCGATCCCGCCATGGCGCCGGTGTGCGAGGCCGCGGCCTTGGCGGCGGCGGCATGGCGGCCGGCCTTCAGCACGATCACCGGCTTCACGCGGGCGACGCTGCGCGCGGCCGACATGAACTTGCGGGCCTGGGTGATGCCTTCGACGTACATCAGCACCGCTCGCGTCTCGTAGTCGCGCGCCAGCATGTCCAGGACGTCGCCGAAATCGACGTCGCTCATGTCGCCCATCGAAATCAGGTGCGAAAAGCCGATGTTCTGCGCGGTGCCCCAGTCGGCAAGCCCGGCCAGCACGGCGCCGGACTGCGCCACGGCGGCGATGCGTCCGGCCCTGAGCCCGCCCGGTCCGAAGCTGGCGTTGAGGCCGATGCGGGGCACGGCGTAGCCGATGCAGTTCGGTCCGACCACCCTCAGCAGATACGGCTGCGCGGCGCGCAGGATGCGCTTGCGCCAGCCCGCATTGTCTTCGCGATCATCGACGTCGCCGGGCCCGGCGGTGATGACGACGGCGACGCGCGTGCCGGCCTCGCCCAGCTCGCGCACCAATCGCGGCACCGTCTCCGGCGGCGTCATGATGACGGCGAGGTCGGCCGGCTGCTCCAGCTCGGCCAGGCTTTTCAGCACCGGGCGGCCGGCGATCTCACCGCCCTTGATGTTGACCAGATGGATGTCGCCGTGGAAGCCGCCGGCCAGGAGGTTGCGAGTCACCGCCTCGCCGAGCGAGCCCGCGCGGGCGCTGGCGCCGATGGCGACGACCGAGCGCGGCGTCATCATCCTGTCTAGGTTGCGGGTGGACATCGCTTCGTCCCGTCGCAGACAATCGAGACCGAGCCATGGCAGCGAATCACAATACGGACAAGGCCGACACCGTCGCAGTCGAGTTGCGTCTCGATCGTATCCCGCGGCTATACAATTCGCTCGACCCGGCACCCTTCCACGAAAAGGAGCTCGAGGCCGCGGCCGACGACTACATCGTCGGGTCGGCCGAGGACGCCGGCGGCCACCCCATACGGCTGGTGGTCATGCTGCCCGCCGAGGAGCTGGCGCGACCGGAGGCCCGGCAGGTTCCGGCTTCCATCCGCCACCATTTCGAGCTTCGGCGCGACAGCGAGCGGCGGCTGCTGCGCGGCATGTGGCGGCGCGGCCGCACGGCGCTGCTGATCGGGGTCGCCTTCCTTGCCGCCTGCCTGTTCGCCCGCAGCCTCCTGCTCGGCTCCGACTCGACCACGGCGCATATCGTGGCCGAGGGCCTGTTGATCGTGGGCTGGGTCGCCATGTGGGGTCCGCTCGACATCGTGCTGTACGGCTGGTGGCCCATCCAGCACCGCTGCAGGCTGTTCGACCGCCTGGCCCGGCTCGAGGTCGAGATGCGGCCGCTCACATGAGCTGCGGGCCGTTCATCAGCACCAGCCCGATCACGATCACCGCCGCGGCCGCCACGCGTCTCACGCCGAACGGCTCGCCGAGCAGCAGCGTGCCCATCAGGGCGCCGAACAGCACCGATGTCTCGCGCAGCGCCGCGACGTGCGCCATCGGACCGAGAACGAGCGCGTAGATCGCGATGCCGTAGCCCGTATTGGCGATCAGGCCGCCGACCACGCCGCGCCACCAGTTCCGGCCGAGATGCACCCACACCGCGCGTGGCCTGAGCACCACCGCCAGCAGCAGCAGCCACGGGCCTTCGACGACGCAGAGCCAGGCGATATACGACAGGCGATGCGCAAAGGTCGGTCCGGCAGCGCGCACACCGAGTCCGTCGGCGATGATGTATCCCGCAATCGTGATGCCCGTGAGCACCGCGAACAGCGTGGCGAGCCCGTGCCGGCCGCCCGGCCGCGGCACCACCGATTTCAGAGGCATGGCGAGCGCGATCAGCCCGCAGCTCAACAACACGACGCCGACGATGTCCTGGGCCCGCAGGTGCTCGCCGATGAAGCGGCCGGACACCAGCGCCACCAGGAGCGGCCCCAACCCGCGGGCGATCGGATAGGTGTGGCTGAGGTCGCCATAGGAATAGGCCTTGAGGAGGAACACGTAGTAGAGGACGTGGATCGCGACCGACGAGGCGAGGTACTTCCACGCGCCAGGCTCGATCGCCGGCAGGAACGGCACGGCCACCAGGCCCATCACGGTGCCGGTGGTCATGATCACGCCGAAGGTCGTCAGCCGGTCCGACGTGTCCGACTTCAGGATGGCGTTCCACGACGCGTGCATCAGGCCGGCCAGCAGCAGCAGCCCGATGATGAGGGGTTCGACGACCAAGTTCGTTTCTTCGTAGTCTTGTGGCCGTCACATTACCGCAATGACGTGGCCGTGCGGCTACGACCTTTTCGAGGCCTCGTGCAGGCGGCCGAGCCGGCCGCTCATCGGCGCATCGATGCGGAAGCGCAGGCCGTCGGGCGCATGGACCAGCCGCGACTGGCCCTCGACGTCGGCGAAGGCGCGCTTCATCAGGAGCGTGCCGAAGCCGCTGCGCCGCGGCGGCACGACGTGCGGGCCGCCCCGCTCCTCCCACTTGAACTTGAACCGCCTCTCGCCGTGCTCGCCGCGATAGGACTTCCAGGAAACGCGCGCCCTGCCCTCGCCGCTCGACAGCGCGCCGTACTTGGCCGCGTTGGTGGCGAGCTCGTGCAGCACGAGGCTGAACGGCACGACGGCCGACGGCGCCACCTTGAACGGCTGGCCCGTTATCTCGACCGAGTCCTCGCCCCCGAACGGCGCCACGATACGCCGGGTGAGATCGGCGAGGTCCGCCGATTCGTCGCGCATGAGCAGATCGTGGGCGTTGGCGAGCGCCAGGATGCGACCTTCGAAGGCCTTCAGGAACTCTGCGGTCGTCATCCCGCCATGCGACGTCTGCGCCGCGATCGAGAGCACCGCGGCGAACAGGTTCTTCAGGCGATGCTGCATCTCACCGACGATCAGCGTCTGCCGTTCGGTGGCCCGATGCCGGTCGAGCGCGAGCCCTGCGAGGCGGGCGCAGATCGCCTCGATCTCGTCGGGCCACGGATCCGGTGCCGCATCCTTGAAGGCCAGGAAGAAGCTGCCGAGCACGCGTCCGTCGGCCGAGCAGACGGGGCGCGAGCGGATGGCGCGCACGCCGTGATCGGTGTTGAGCTTGCGCCACAGCGGATCGAAGCGCTCGTCGTTCTCGATGTCGTTGGAGACGATCGGAGTGCCGCCGAAGACCGCCGCGGCGCAGGTGCCGGGATGCGGCGGCCCGACCTCGACGCCCGGAATGCCAGCGGCGAAGGTCGGGGCCGACGGCATGACGCAGTGCTCGAAGGTCATGCCGCCGCGCTCGAGCACCGTCACGCCCGCCACGCCGCCGGACGCGAACGCCTCGGCCATGCGGCAGATTCTCTCCAGCACGTCGTCGAGCGGCGCGTCGCGCGCAATCATCTCGAGAACGCCGATCTGACGCTCGAGCAGCGTCGATCCGTACGCGGTGTCGGCCAATGGACTCCCCTGGTGCCAGAGACAAGAGTACGCCTTTGCAGTGACAGCTGCACGACTCTCAATCGGCACTTGTGATGAAGAATGAGAGTCGCAGGGGCGGCACTCGGCCCCTATAGTCGCTGCCAACGCTTGGAGTGGCCCGTGCTTCTGTTGATCGATAATTATGACAGTTTTACTTACAACCTCGTCCACTTCCTGGGCGACCTGGGTGCGCGCTGCATCGTCCATCGCAACGACCAGATCACCGTCGATGAGGCGATGGCGCTGAAACCTGCAGGGATCGTGCTCTCGCCCGGCCCTTGCACACCCAACGAAGCCGGCATCTGCATGGACCTGATCAAGGCGGCGGCGAAGGCCGAGCTTCCCCTGCTCGGCGTGTGCCTCGGCCACCAGGCGATCGGTCAGGTGTTCGGCGGCAAGGTCGTGCGCGCGCCGACGCCCATGCACGGCAAGCTGTCGGGCATCGAGCACACGAACCAGAGCGTGTTCGAAGACGTACCCTCGCCCTTCCAGGCGACCCGCTATCATTCCCTGGTCGTCGACCGCGCGGGCTTCCCGAAGGACCTCGAAGTCACCGCCGAGACCGGCGACATCATCATGGGCCTGCGCCACAAGTCGCTGCCCATCCATGGCGTGCAGTTCCATCCCGAGAGCATCGCCTCGGAGCACGGCCACAAGATCCTGGAGAACTTCCTCAAGATCGCCGGCGAGCACCCCGGGCAGCAGAACAAGAAGGCGGCTTAGGCTTGCCAAGCGCGGACCTCCGGGTCCGCTCATAATTCTTTGTCTTTGCCGGGAGCGCGCCACTTCAGTGGCGCGTCTTTTGGGATCGCAGAGCCCATGAGCCGCACTGGAATGACTCTTCGATGAAGGCGATCGGCATCGCCGACCCGCGCCGCTCGCCCTTCGTTGCGCTACTTGCCGACGACGACGCGAATCAGGTTGGCATACCAATGCGCAGACGCCTTGGGAATCCGTCGCTGCGTCGGATAGTCGACATAGACCAGACCGAACCGGTTGCCGTAGCCTGCGCCCCACTCGAAATTGTCGAGCAAGGACCAGACGAAATAGCCGCGAACGTCGGCTCCGGCCGCGACGGCGGCGTGCATCGCCGCCAGGTAGGTGGCGAGATACCCGACCCGCTCGAGGTCGACCACATTGCCCGAAGGATCGAGCTTGTCGGGTGCGCCGGCGCCGTTCTCGAGCACGTAGATCGGCAGGTGATAGAGCCGGTCCAGCTCGACAAGGGTGTCACGAAAGGCCTGCGGATCGACCTGCCAGCCGATCTGTGTTTTCGGGACGTTGTCCGGCGCGTCGGCCCAGGCGAACCCGAGCGGCGCGGACCTGTCGGCCCTGGCGTAGATCGGCGAGTAGTGGTTTAGCCCGAACCAGTCGACCTTCCGGCAGATCCTCTCCATGTCGCCGGCGACGACATAGGGTTCGATGGCGCTCGCCAGGGCGGGCGGATAGTGGCCGAGGATCTGCGGCTCGGGGAAGGCCCTGTTCCAGTAGGCATCGAGCCGCGCCGCCGCCGCCTCGTCGCCCGCCGTCGGCGCGACCGGGCGCGCCGGCTGCACGTTGTGAATGGCGCCGACCGCGGCCTTGGGAGCATGGGCGCGCAACGCATCGATGCCCGCGCCATGCGCCAGGTTCACGTGATGAATAGCCTGGTGCAGGGAAGCCGGAGCGATCAGGCCCGGCGGATGCCAGGCGAAACCATAGCCGAACAGCGTGAACACCGATGGTTCGTTGAAGGTGGCGAAATGCTCGACACGGTCGGCGAAGCGGCGCGCGATCAGCGCGGTGTAGTCGGCGAACCAGCCGACGATGTCACGGTCGAGCCAGCCTCCCCGGTCCTGCAGCGCCTGTGGCAGGTCCCAGTGGTATAGGCAGATCCAAGGCTTGATGCCGGCCGCCAGCAGCCCGTCGACCAGGCGGTCGTAGAAAGCCAGCCCGGCCGGGTTGACGTCGCCGCGGCCGGTAGGGAGGACGCGCGGCCAGGCCACCGAAAACCGATAGGCCTGTACGCTCAGCCCCTGCATCAAGGCGATGTCTTCGGCGTAGCGATGATAGTGATCGCAGGCGACATCGCCGTTGTCGCCGTTGGCGATGCGGTTTGGCCCGCGGCAGTAGTCGTCCCACACGCTGGGGCCTCGCCCGTCCGCCGTTGCCGCGCCCTCGATCTGGTAGGCCGACGTCGAGACGCCCCACACGAAGTCGCGCGGCAACAGATGGCGTTCGGCTTCGACTTCGGCGGTGAGCGAATTCAGGCTGGTCGCCCGAGTCAGATCCGTCATGCTTGCCTGGCCCGTTCCGTTGGCTCATTTCGCCGGGCCGTGGCCCGAGCCGCCTTGAGCTAGGTCAAGCCGAGAACCGCTGCACGACCCCGTGCGCTCAGAACTCCAGCAGATTGTCGCGCAAATGCTTGTGCGCGTACGCCTTGCGCGTGAGCCCACGGCGCTGCAGTTCGGGCACCAGGCCGTCGCATACTTCGATCACGTAGCGCCGGTCGAAGTAGCTGTTGAAGATGAGGAAGCCGTCGCCGCCCACCTCCTCCATGATCTCCTGCATCATGCCGGCGACATGGTCGGCAGTGCCGGTGAAGTCGACGCCGCCCTTGCGCGCATAGCTCTGCAGGATCGACCGCGGCGTCTTGCCGACCCACTTGGCGAGCGCCGACTGATGCCCGTTGGTCGTGAGGTCCGTCGGCAGCGGCTGGTCGAGGTCGTACTTGGCGAAATCGATGCCGGTCAGGCGCGACATGCCTGACAGGTGCAGATCGAGATGCTTCTCGGCCTCGGCCTGCTCCAGGCGCT
>JAEWIV010000310.1 GCA_023386865.1 Pseudomonadota bacterium | reverse complement strand
GTCTACGGCGCCCCGGCGCTGGTCGGCCACCAGATGGCGATCGAGGAGCTGAACGCCAAGGGCGGCATCATGGGCCGCAAGGTCGAATCGCTGGAACGCGACGACAAGCTCAATCCGGCGACCGCCTCGTCGACGATGAAGGAGCTCATCACCAAGGACAAGGTCGACATCGTGCTGGGCGGGCTCGCCTCGTCGGTCGGATTGGCCATGACCGAGGTCTCCAAGCAGGAGAAGGTGGTCTACATCTCGACCATCCCCAAGAGCATCCAGATCACGACCGATAAGCTGCACAAGTACGTCTTCCGAACGGCCGCGAACACCGACCAGGAAGGCGAGGCGATGGCGATGCTGGCCGGCAAGAACAAGCTCAGCAAGATCTGCCATCTCGAGCTCGACTACGCCTACGGCAACGACCTCGAGGCCGGCATCCTGAAGGCGATGCCCAAGCACGCGCCCGACGCCAAGATCGTGCTGACGCTCAAGCCCAAGCTCGGCGCCACCGACTTCAACCCGTTCATCCCGCAGGTCATGGCGGCGGGCTGCGACGGCGTGCTGTCGGGCCTGTGGGGGCCGCACTTCGTGTCGTGGGTGAAGCAGGCCGCCCCGCTCGGCTTCTTCAACAAGATCAAGTGGATCTCCGGCGGCGAGATCGGCAGCCACGAGATCGCGGGCGAGCTGAAGGGCGAGTATCCCGACAACGTCGTCGCCAATTCCTACGAGCTCTGGTACACGGGCAACGATCCGTCGCACAAGGAATTCCAGGCCAAGCTCGCCAAGAAGCTCAACACCCAGGAGACGCCGCAGTGGGCGGCGCTGGGCTATATCGGCGTGATGTATGCCGCCGCGGCGATGGAGAAGGCCAAGTCGACCGATCCCGACAAGGTCGCCGAGGCGCTCGAGGGCCTGACGATCGGCACGCCGGTCGGCAAGCTCACCATCGACGCCAAGACCCACCAGGCCAATATCGGCCAGTTCTGGGGTCCGATGGTCAAGAAGCCCGACCGCGCCTACCGCATGATGGAGCCGGCTGAGTACATCCAGCCCAAATAGCCGTCATCCCGACCGTAGCCGAGCGAAGCGAGGCGAAGTGGAGGGACCTCTTCTTGTCGATGCGATGACGAAGGAGGTCCCTCGACTGCGCAGCCCTACGGGCTGCTTCGCTCGGAATGACGGTCGGTCGGTAGGGGGAGACTTGCGTAGATGACGCTCACCATGTTCACGCTGAACGCGTTCTATGGCCTCGCGCTCGCCATGAACATGTTCATCATCGCCTCCGGCCTGAACCTCATCTTCGGCGTTCTGCGGGTGATCAACTTCGCGCACGGCATGTTCTACATGTTCGGCGCCTACATCGTCTTCACCGTGGCCAAGAGCTGGGGCGCGCCGTTCTTCGTCGGCGTGCTGGCTTCCGGCGCGGCGCTGGCGGTGATCGCCTTCGCGATCGAGCGGCTTCTGCTGCGCCATCTCTACGACAAGGAGCATCTGATGCAGCTCCTGTTCACCTTCGCGATCGTGCTGCTGATGAGCGACGCGGCGAAGATGATCTGGGGCACCGACCAGTACTCGGTCGGCTATCCGCCCGGGCTGGGCGGCGCGGTCAACCTGGGCTTCGTCGTGCTGCCGCAATACCAGCTCTTCCTTTGCGTCGTCGGCCCGTTGATCGCGGTCGCCATGTGGTTCCTGGTCGACCGCACGCGCTGGGGACGCATCGTGCGCGCCGCCACGCAGGATCGCGAGATGCTGGCCGCCCTCGGCGTCAACGTGCCGATGGTCTATGCCGCGGTGTTCACCGCGGGCTCGGCGCTTGCCGGCATCGGCGGCGCGCTTGCCGCCCCGCGCATCGCGCTGGTGCCGGGCATGGACGCCACCATCATCAACGAGTGCTTCATCATCGTCATCATCGGCGGGCTGGGCAACATGTGGGGCTCCTTCCTGGGCGCGCTCGCCTTCGGCTTCGTCGTGCAGTTCGGCACGGTGCTGGCGCCCAACTGGCAGGACGTGCTGCCCTACGTGCTGATGCTGGCGGTGCTGATCGTGCGACCATGGGGCCTGCTCGGCCGGCCCGAGGCGGGGCGCTGAGCATGCCGCAACGCCGCTACCTGATCGCCTCGGCGATCGTCGTGTTGCTGCTGGCGCTGCTGCCGCTCGCCGGCAGCCGCTACGCCGTCGACCTCACGACCGAGGTGCTGATCTACGCGCTGTTCGCGCTCAGCCTCAACGTGCTGATCGGCTTCACCGGCAACATCTCGTTCGGCCACGCCGCCTATTTCGCCATCGGCGGCTATGCCTGCGCCATCCTGCTCACGACCTACGGCTGGCCACTCGCCCTCGCCCTGCCGGCGGCGGTGGTGCTGGCCGGGCTGGTGGCCGCGGTGGTCGGCTATTTCTGCGTGCGCCTGACGCAGATCTACTTCGCCATGCTGACGCTCGCCTTCGCCATGCTGGTGTGGGGCGTCGCCTTCAAGTGGAAGGAAGTCACCGGCGGCGACGACGGCTTCACCGGCATCAAGGTGCCGGCGATGCTGACCAACTACGTGAGCTACTTCTACTTCACGTTGATCGTGGTGGCGGCGGGCGTGGCGGCGCTGTGGGTGATCTGCCATTCGGCCTTCGGGCTCACCCTGGTGGCGATCCGCGAGAACAGCGTGCGCGCAGGCTTCATCGGCGTCGATACCAGGCGCATGCGCTGGGCGGCCTTCACGGTCGCCGGCACGTTCGCCGGCCTCGCCGGCGCGCTGTTCGGCATGTACCACCGCGGCATGTACATCGAGAACGCCTTCTGGACCGAATCGGCCAACGTCCTGATCATGGTCCTGCTGGGCGGCATCTACTCCTTCGTCGGGCCGATCATCGGCGCGGCCGTCCTGCATCTGCTGCAGGTCTTCACCAACCAGTACACGCCCTACTGGCCGACCGTGCTCGGGCTGATCCTGCTGGTGATCGTGCTGGTGCTGCCCGACGGGCTGATCGGCCTGGCGAGACGGCTCAGGGCGCGCGGAGGCCGGCCATGACCGCGATGCTCGGCATCGCCGGCCTGTGGAAGGCGTTTGCCGGCTTCGTCGCCACGCGCGACGTCTCCTTCGAGCTAATGGCCGGCGAGACCCATGCCGTCATCGGTCCCAACGGCGCCGGCAAGACCACGTTCTTCAACCTCATCACCGGTCACCTGCGGCCCGACAGGGGCAGCGTGTCGTTCGAGGGTCGCAACCTGGTCGGCCTGCCGCCGCAGAAGATCGTGCGGCTCGGCATCGCCCGCTCGTTCCAGCGCATCAACATTTATCCCCGCCTCACCGTGTTCGAGAACGTGCAGGTGGCGCTGATCGCCCACGAGGGCCAGCAGTGGAACCTGTTCCGGCCGGGCCGCTCGCTGCACCGCGACGGCACGCAGGAGCTGCTCGAGCTGGTCGGCCTGGCGCGCGAGGCCGGCGAAACCGCGGGCGAGCTGAGCTACGGCAAGCAGAAGCAGCTCGAGCTCGCGATCGCCCTCGCCTCCCAGCCGCGACTGCTTTTGCTCGATGAGCCGACCGCCGGCATGTCGCCGCAGGAGACCGGTGAGACCATCGCCTCGGTGCGCGACATCGTCAGGGCGCGCGGGCTCACGCTGCTCTTCACCGAGCACGACATGTCGGTGGTGTTCGGCATCGCCGAGCGGATCTCGGTGCTGCATCACGGCGAGATCATCGCCTCGGGCACCCCCGACGCGGTGCGCAACGATCCCGAGGTCAAGCGAGTCTATCTCGGGGAGCACGGCCATGGCTGACCTGAGCGTGGAGGGCATCCACACCGCCTACGGGCTGAGCCAGGTGCTGTTCGGCGTGTCGCTCGAGGTGCGGGCCGGCGAATGCATCGCCCTGATCGGACGCAACGGCGTCGGCAAGACCACGACCATGCGCTCGATAATGGGCCTCACCCCGCCGCGCCAGGGCCGGGTGATGTGGAAGGGCCAGGACATCGCGCGACTGGGGCCGCATCGCATCTGCCGCCTCGGCATCGGCTTCGTGCCCGAGGACCGCCGCATCTTCCCCGAGCTCTCGGTGTGGGAGAACCTCGACATCGCGCGTCGCAGCGGCGTCGGCGGCAGGACGACCTGGGGCGAGGAGCAGGTGTTCGCGCTGTTCCCCGACCTCGCCGAAATCCGCGACCGGCGCGGCGGCGTGCTGTCGGGTGGCCAGCAGCAGATGCTGACCATCGCCCGCACCCTGATGGGCAATCCCGAGCTCCTGTTGCTCGACGAGCCGTCGGAAGGGCTGGCGCCGCTGATCGTCGAGCTGCTGCGCCAGCGCGTCGGCGAGCTCAAGGCGACCGGCCTGTCGATCGTGCTGGCCGAGCAGAACCTGCAGTTCGTGATGGCGCTGGCCGACCGCGTCTACATCCTGGAGAAGGGCGAGGTGCGTTTCACCGGCACGCCTGCCGACCTCGCCGCCGACGAGCGCATCGTGCACCAGTACCTGACCGTGTGACGCACGGGCCGACGACACGGCATGCAGGCAAACGAAAGGCCCCCCCCCCGGGGG
>JAEWIV010000243.1 GCA_023386865.1 Pseudomonadota bacterium | reverse complement strand
TCCCTGCAGCGCGCAACCCGAAGGCCGCTCGCTACGCCCGGGATGACAGCGTTACCGCATCAACGACCTGTCCACAGTACGGCGAGCCAACCGTGAAGATCCTCCTCGTCGAAGACGACAAGCAGACCTCCGACTACATCGCCAAGGGCCTGCGCGAGCACGGCCACGTCGTCGACCAGGCCGACAATGGACGCGACGGGCTCTATCTCGCGACCGGCGAGAAGTACGACGTCATGATCGTCGATCGCATGCTGCCGGGCATGGACGGCCTGTCGCTGGTGAAGGCGGCGCGCACCTCGAACGTGCGCACGCCGGCTCTGTTCCTGACCACCATGGGTGGCATCGACGATCGCGTCGCGGGTTTCGACGCCGGCGGCGACGACTACCTGGTGAAACCTTTCGCCTTCGCCGAGCTGCTGGCCCGCGTCGGCGCGCTGGCGCGCCGGCCGCCGATCGTGGCGACGACGTCGCTGTCGGTCGGTGATCTCGAGATGGACCTCCTGGCACGGACCGTGACGCGCGCCGGCAAGCGCATCGAGCTGCTCGCCCAGGAGTTCAAGATTCTCGAGTACCTGCTGCGCCATGCCGGCGAGGTCGTGACGCGCACCATGCTGCTGGAAAAGGTCTGGGACTTCCATTTCGATCCCAAGACCAACATCGTCGAGACCCACATCAGCCGCCTGCGCTCCAAGATCGACAAGGGCTTCGGCCGGCCGCTCCTGCACACCGTCCGAGGGGCTGGCTATGTCATCCGTGCGCCCGAATAGCACGATCGGCCGCATCCTGCGGTCGGCAAGCTTCCGGCTGACGCTGTTCTACGCCGCGTTGTTCATCGCTTCCGCCGGCGCCCTGTTCGCCACCGTCTACGTCACGGCGACGGCGGCGATGCAGAACGACATGGCGGCCGTGCTGCGCTCGGAGGCCTACCAGCTCGCCGAGATCCACAGCCGCACCGGCCTCAGCGGATTGGCGCAGCAGATCGCGCGCCGCATGAACTTCCGCACCCGCGGGCCGATCTTCTACCTGCTGCAGGCGCCCAACGGCCGCGTCGTGGTCGGCAACCTGCCCGGCATGCCGCCGGTCAACGGCGTCGTCGATTTCGTGCCCAAACCCGACACGCCGGCGCCGGAGGCGGACGGCGAACGGGCCAAGCTCACCGGCTTCGGCCTTACCCTGCCCGACGGCTCGTTCCTGCTGGTCGCCCAGGACGCCGCGCGACTCTCCGACATGCAGCACGCCATCGTGCGGGCTTTCGCCTGGGCCGGAGGGCTCACCCTGCTGCTCGCCATCGCCGGCGGCGCCGTGCTCGCCAACTCCTTCCTGCGCCGCATCGACGCGATCACGCGCACCAACCGAGCCATCATGGCGGGCGACCTGTCGGCGCGCATCCCCGTGCGCGGCACGCACGACGAGATTGACCAGCTCATCGCCAGCCTCAACGCCATGCTGGATCGTATCCAGCAGCTCATGGACGGCCTGCGCCAGGTGTCGAGCGACATCGCCCACGATCTGCGCACGCCGCTCGGCCGGCTGCGCCAGCATCTGGAGGATGCACGCGAACGGGCCAGGACCACGACCGACTACGATGCGGCGACCGATGCCGCGATCGCCGAAGCCGACGAGTTGCTCGAGACGTTCTCGGCCCTGCTGCGCATTGCCCAGGTCGAGGCGGGTGCGCAGAAAAGCGCCTTCGCCGAGCTCGACCTCTCGGATCTGGTCCGCAGCGTCGGCGAGGCCTACCAGCCCGCCGCCGAGGACTCTGGCCATGGGCTCGACATGAAGATCGAGGACGGCATCGGCTTCACCGGCGATCGCCAGCTGCTGGCCCAGATGATCTCGAACCTGGTCGAGAACGCGTTGCGCCACACGCCCGACGGCTCGACCGTGGCGTTGGCGCTTCGTCGGGCGGGCACAGGCATCGAGATCGTGGTGGCAGACAACGGCCCGGGCATTCCCGAGGCCGAACGGGGCAAGGTGTTCGACCGCTTCTATCGCCTCGACCGCAGCCGCTCGACGGCGGGCAGCGGTCTTGGCCTCGCCCTGGTCAAGGCGATAGCCGGCCTGCATGGGCTCTCGATCAGGCTGGAGGACAACACGCCTGGCCTGCGCGTCGTGCTTTCTGACTGACCTGACGGGGTGACGAGACTCCGGCGACAACCGGCATGCCGGCGATGGCGCCGAGACCGACGAAGAAATATCTTGCCATGGCGCCTACACACCATGGATTGGACAATGCCACGGGAACCACGATCGGAGCGTCCGCTTTTCGCCTACGTCGGCAGCTACACCACGGCTGGCCGCAACGGCCACGGCAACGGCATCAACGTCTATCGTGTCGATCCGCAGAGCGGCGCCTTCAGGCATGTCCAGCGGCTGGGTGGCCTGGAGAACCCGTCCTTCCTCGCCATCGACGCCACAGGCAGGCGGCTCTACTCGGTCCATGGCGATCGCAGCGAGGTCAACTCGTTCACCATCGATCCGGCGACAGGCCACCTGGCGCGCCTCAATCGCCAGCCTACCGGCGGCTACAATCCCGTCCATCTCGCCTTCGACGCCTCTGGCAGCTTCCTGGCGGTCTGCAACTACGGCACCGACTCGCTTGCCGTCTTCCCGCTGGCCAAGGACGGCAGCTTGCGGCCGTACCGGACGCTGACGACCGTGACCGGCACGCTGGGGCCGCATCGCATCCAGCAGAAGACGATGTGCGTGCACCACATCCCGCTCGACCGTACCGGCCGGTTCTTCTACGTGCCGTGCAAGGGCTCCGACGCCGTCGTCGCCTACCGCCTGGACACCAAGCGAAAGATCCTGGTCGAGGCCGCGCGCGTGAAGGCCCGTCCCGGCGCCGCCCCACGCCACATCGATTTCCACCCCACCAAGGCCTTGGCCTACGTCGTCAACGAGCTCGATTCGACGCTGACGACCTATCGCCAGGACCGCCGCACCGGCGGTCTCTTGCCGCTGCAGACGATCCCGTCGACCCCGGCGGATTTCACCGGCTACAGCACCGGCGCGGAAATCTGGGTCGATCGCGCCGGGCGCAACGTCTACGTCTCCAATCGCGGGCACGACAGCATCGGCGTGTTCGCCATCGATCGGACCAAGGGGACGCTGTCGCCACGCCAGTGGGTGCCGACCCACGGCCGCACGCCGCGCTTCTTCGCCTTCGATCCCAAGCAGCGCTTCCTCTACGTCGCCAACCAGGACAGCCGCTCGATCGTTGGCTACCGCGTCGGGCGCGACGGCCGGCTGGCGCCAACCCGCATCCGGGTCAAGGTCGGCAGCCCGGCATGCATCGTCTTTTCACCAGCCTGAACCCGCTCAGGACGGGATGACGTTCATCGCCGTTCCTGCCGGAAGATCACCCCCCGCACGATGCGGTTAGCATGCTCCGTACCGTGCTCCAGGTCGACCAGCAGGTCGGTGATCGGTGCGCCGCGATGAAGCCTGCGCCGCGATTCCTGGTTGACCCTGGCCAGCATCCCGAGTTCGGCTTCCATATCGTCCGACACTTCGACCAGGCCGTCCGCCGCGGCGTCGGCATAGGCGCGTTCGGCCCTTTCGAGATTCACGGCGAGGCGGCTTCTGACGATCTCAGGGGCGCTCTGGGAGCATTGATCGACGCCAGCCAGCGCCAAGAGGTAATTTTCCAGAATGGGATCGACATGCTCCTTCGACACCGGCGCCACGTCGATGCTCCTAGCGGTTCCAACACACATTTCCTGATTCTGGCAAAACGGTTGTCGGCCTCTGTGGTATTTCTCACATTGCGTGGGACGAGCAGCGAAATTGCCGACCTTACAAGCAGTTGAACCCTTTGGCCGCCATGTCATGCTGCAGCGCAACTACGGTGCCCGTTCAGACTGCAACATGAGTGACGAGACCCCGCTCCGCTCCATTTCCCTCTTCTCCGACCTGCCGGACGCCGAGCTGTCGGCGGTCGCGGCGTCATGCGTCATCAGGACGTACGAGAAGCAGGCTCAGATCCTGGGTGAACAGGAGCCGACGACGGACGTGTTCTTCATCCTGTCCGGCACGGTGCGTTCCACCAGCTACACCGCGGCCGGCCGCGAGGTGATCTTCAACGAGATCGAAGCCGGTGAGATCTTCGGCGAATTCTCGGCGGTGGACGGCCTTCCCCGCGCATCTTCATGCGTCGCGTTAACCGACTGCCGGCTCGCCCGCATGACCAGGGAAAAGTTCCTGCAGATGCTCGAACGCAACGGCAAGATCGCCGTCCGCCTGATCGAGCTTCTGGTCGCGAAGAACCGCTCGATGTCGGAGCGCGTGTTCGAGGTGAGCGCGCTTGCCGTGCGCGAGCGGGTGCGACGCGAGTTGCTGCGACTGGCCAAGGACGGCGAGGAGTTCCGCAACGGCATCGTCATCAGGCCGGCGCCCACCCACTACGAGATCGCCGCCCGCATCGGCTCGCACCGCGAGGCCGTCACCCGCGAGTTCAATCGCCTGGAAGCGGACGGCATCGTCGAGGTCCGCCGCCGGCAGTTGCGGATCGTCGACATCAAGCGGCTGCAGGAAGGCGAGGAGTAACCGCCCCGTTTGACGCCTCCCACAAGCTATGGTCGGAATGCCGCTCGTCCAGCATGGAGCGTCAAGTGAGCGACAAGACCTATGGCTTCGAGACCCTGTCCGTGCATGCCGGCGCCGCCCCCGACCCGGCGACGGGCGCGCGGGCGCTGCCGATCTATCAGACCACGGCCTATGTGTTCGAGGACGCCGACCAGGCCGCCGCCCTGTTCAACCTGCAGACCGTGGGCTTCATCTACTCGCGTCTCACCAATCCGACCAACGCCGCGCTCGAGGCCAGGCTGGCCACGCTGGAAGGTGGCCGCGGCTGCACGGTCACCTCGTCCGGTCACGCCGCGCAGGTGCTGGCGCTCTTTCCGCTGATGGCGCCCGGCGCGGAGATCGTTGCCTCCTCGCGCCTCTACGGCGGTTCGCTGCAGCAGATGCGCAACACCTATCCGAAGTTCGGCTGGACGGCGAAGATCGTCGACGCCGACGACCCTGAGAACTTCAAGCGCGCGGTCACGCCGAACACGAAAGCCTTCTTCATCGAGAGCCTGGCCAACCCCGGCGGCGTCATCAGCGACATCGAGGCCATCGCCCGCATCGCCGAGGCCGCGGGCGTGCCTCTGCTCGTCGACAACACGTTGGCCACGCCCTGGCTGTGCAAGCCGATCGACTACGGCGCCACGCTGATCGTGCATTCGACGACCAAGTTCCTGAGCGGCACCGGCACGTCGATGGGCGGCGCGGTCGTCGACTCGGGCAAGTTCGACTGGGCGAGCAGCGGCAAGTTCCCCAGCCTCGCCGGCCCGGAGCCCGCCTATCACGGGCTCAATTTCTTCGAAAGCTTCGGCGACATGGCCTACACCTTCCACAGCCATGCCGTCGGCTTGCGCGACCTCGGTCCCAGCCAGGCGCCGTTCAACGCCTGGCTCACCATGCTCGGCATCGAGACCCTGGGCCTGCGCATGGAGCGCCATTGCGCCAATGCCCAGAAGGTCGCCGAGTATCTGGTCAAGCACCCGGCCGTCGCCTGGGTCAACTATGCCGGCCTGCCCGACAACAAGTACCACCAGCTCGCCAGGAAGTACCTGCCCAAGGGGGCGGGCTCGATCTTCACCTTCGGCGTCAAGGGCGGCTACGACGTCGGCATCAAGGTGGTCGACAGCGTCGAGCTGTTCTCCCACCTTGCCAATATCGGCGACGCCAAGAGCCTGATCATCCATCCCGCATCGACCACCCATCGCCAGCTCTCCGACGAGCAGCGCATTGCCGCCGGCGCCGGCCCCGACGTGCTTCGCCTGTCGATAGGGATCGAAACGGTGGAGGACATCATCGCCGATCTGGAGCAAGCTCTGAAGAAAGCGACAGGCTGATGCTGAGCAAGACCGACAACGAGTTGCTGACCCGTAGCGGCCCCGGCACGCCGATGGGCGACCTGCTGCGGCGCTTCTGGATGCCGGCACTCCTCTCAGAGGAACTGTCCGAGCGCGACGGGCCGCCCAAGAAGATCAGGATCCTGGGCGAAGACCTTCTGGCTTTCCGCAGCAGCGACGGCCGTGTCGGCATCGTCGAGCCGCATTGCCCGCATCGCGGAGCCAATCTCTATTACGGTCGCAACGAGGAGTGCGGCATCCGCTGCGCCTTCCACGGCTGGAAATTCGACGTCGACGGCAACTGCGTCGACCTGCCGACCTCGCCGCCGGAGTCGTCGTACAAGGACACCATCAAGTTGCTGTCGTATCCGACGCGCGAATGGGCCGACATGATCTGGGTCTATATGGGCCCGCGCGAAAAGATGCCCGAGCTGCCGCAGCTCGAGATGGGATTGCTGCCGGCCTCGAGCCGCTACGTAACCAAGAAGTGGCAGGACTGCAACTGGGTGCAGAGCGTCGAGGGTGCGCTCGACACCGCCCACTTCTCTTTCCTGCATGCGGTGCTCGCCAAGGATGACGTCACGGCGCGCGCCGCGCTGGCCAAGGCGGCGATCGCCGACCAGGCCGCGCCCGACGATCGCATCCGGTGGATACACAACGATCCCAGGCCCAAATTCACCATCCTCGGTCACGACGCCGGCCTGCTGATCGGCGCCGCCCGCAAGACCGACGGGGCGGATCTCTACTGGCGCATCTCGCAGTTCCTGATGCCGAACCACGCCTACACGCCGACCGCCTTTCCCGGCGAGATCTACTACGGGCAGTGCTGGGTGCCGGTCGACGACGGGTCGTGCTGGATCTACACCTACTGCTGGCAACCCGATCGGCCGTTCAGCAACGCCGAGCGCGCCAAGTTCGATGGCGGCTTCAACGTACATGCCGAGGTCGACGATCAGTACATGCCGCTGCGCAACCTGCGGAATGACTACCTGATCGATCGCAAGGTGCAGAAGCACACGACCTTCACCGGCATCGAGGGCGTGAGCGAACAGGACGCGGCCATACAAGACAGCATGGGCGCGATCCAGGATCGCAGCCGCGAGCATCTCGGTCCCACCGATGTCGGCGTCGTCGAGTTCCGCAAGCTGCTGATGGGCAGCGCCCGCTCGCTCCAGGAGGGCATCGAGCCAAAGGCAGCAACCGCCGCCGCCCGTTATGCCGTGCGAGCCGGCGGCGCGGTCGCCGCACCAGCAAAGAACCTTGAAACCGTAATGACCGAGCGCTTCGGCCATGCGCGTGGCTACATCGGCCACCAATACGGCTTGGGTGCCTGATGCTGAGCAAGACCGACAACGAATTCCTCACCCGCAGCGGGCCCGGCACGCCGATGGGCGACCTGCTGCGCCGCTTCTGGATGCCCGCGTTGCTCAGCGAGGAGCTGCCGGAGCGCGACGGCCCGCCCAGGAAGATCAAGATCCTGGGCGAGGACCTTCTGGCTTTCCGCAGCAGCGACGGCCGTGTCGGCATCGTCGAGCCGCATTGCCCGCATCGCGGAGCCAATCTCTACTACGGTCGCAACGAGGAGTGCGGCATCCGCTGCGCCTTCCACGGCTGGAAGTTCGACGTCGACGGCAACTGCGTCGACCTGCCGACCTCGCCGCCGGAGTCGCCGTACAAGGGCACGGTCAAGCTCCTCGCCTATCCGACACGCGAATGGGCCGACATGATCTGGGTCTACATGGGCCCGCGCGACAGGATGCCGGAGCTACCGCAGCTCGAGATGGGCCTGGTGCCCGCTTCCCAGCGTTACGTCAGCAAGAAGTGGCAGGACTGCAACTGGGTGCAGAGCCTGGAAGGCGGCATCGACACGGCGCACTTCTCCTTTCTTCATGCGGTGCTGACCAAGGACGAGAAGGAGGCGCTCGCGATCTACAGCCGCTCGGCGGCGCTCGGCGACCAGTCGAAGCCCGACGACCGGGTGCGCTGGATCCGCAACGATCCGCGGCCGAAGTTCAGCATCATCGGCCACGACGCCGGCCTGGTGATCGGCGGCGCGCGCAAGACCGACGGACCCGAGCTCTACTGGCGCATCGCCCAGTTCCTCATGCCCAACCACGCCTTCGCGCCCGCCGCCATGCCAGGCGAGGTCTACTATGGTCAGGCCTGGGTGCCGGTGAGCGACACCAACTGCTGGATCTATACCTACAGCTGGCGGCCCGACCGCGCCTTCACCAACGCCGAGCGCGCGCAGTTCGACGGCGGCTTCGGCGTCCACTCCCAGGTCGACGACGACTACATGCCGTTGCGCAACCTCCGGAACGAGTACCTGATCGACCGCCGGGCGCAGAAGCACACGAGCTTTACCGGCATCACCGGCGTCAGCGAGCAGGACTCGGCGATCCAGGACAGCCAGGGCCCGATCCAGGACCGTACCAAGGAGCATCTCGGCCCGACCGATCTCGGCATCGTCGAGTTTCGCAAGCTCGTCATGGGCGCCGCCCGCGCCCTGAGCCAGGGCAGCGAGCCCAGGGCGACCCAGGCCGCGAGCAGGTATGCCGTGCGTTCGGGCGCCTGGGTCGCCGACCCGACCAAGGATCTGGCGGCCGTCATGAGCGAACGTTTCGGCCATCGGCACGGCTACGTCGGAAACGAATACGGCCTGGGAGAATAATTAGACCCGCCGTACGCTCTGCTCTATCGTCCGCGGGAAGGTTCGGGATCCGGGGAGAGTGACAGTGACGGTCAAGATCTATGGGCCCACGGCATCGCGCGCGGCACGCGCGCTGTGGATCGTGCACGAGCTCGGCATACCGTTCGAGCACGTCGCCATGGAGATGAAGGATCTGAAGAACGCCGACTACCTGAAGGTCAATCCCAACGGCAAGGTGCCGGCGCTGGTCGACGGCGACTTCAAGCTCTTCGAATCGATGGCGATCAATCTCTATCTCGCGGCCAAGCACGGCAAGGACGGGTTCTTCCCGGCGAGCCTCGAGGACCAGGCGATCTGCCATCAATGGAGCTTCTGGGGCATGACCGAGGTCGAGCGGCCCCTTCTCACCATCCTGATCGACATGTTCATGACGGCACCGGACAAGCGCAAGCCCGAGGCGGTCGCCGAGGCGCAGAAGGCCCTGCCGAAGCCGCTTGGCGTGCTGAACGGCGCGTTGGAAGGGCGCGACTACCTTCTCGGCTCGAAGTTCACCGTCGCCGACCTGAACCTGGCGTCGATCTGCAGCTGGGCCAAGCCGATCAAGTTCGACTTCAGCCCGTTTCCCAATGCCGGCGCATGGCTCGATCGCTGCCTGTCGCGGCCGGCCTACAAGGCGGCGCGGTCGGCGAAGTAGATCCGGAGCGCGGACCTCCAGGTCCGCCCATGAGCGCGCAGGATGCGCGCGGTCCGGAAGACCATGACCATGAGCGGACCTGGAGGTCCGCGCTCTTACTCAGCCGGAGCCGGTTGCGGTGCGACCGCGCCGGCGTCGCGCGACCGCTCGCCGGACGGCAGCAGCACCGCCACCAGGGTGATCGCGACGGCAACCCCTGCAAGACCGAGGAACAGCGACTCGAGGCTGCCGGTCGTCTCGCGCACCCAGGCGATCAGCATGATGGCGATCGGGCTTGCCCCCAGCGCCACCACGAACTTCGCGCCGAAGCCCAGCCCGTGATAGCGGCTCGGCGTGTAGCGCGCGATCAGGATGTTCTCGATCGGCCCCGAGGCCGAGCTCAAAACAGCCGACGCGATGGCGCCGAACAGCGCCACGTAGCCGTTGCCCATGGCCAGCGCCAGCATCGCCAGCACCTGCAAGGCCGAGGCGACGACGTAGGTCGACTTCAGCGGGTAGCGATCGATGATGGTGCGGCCCATGGCGTACTGGGCAATGCCCGAGACGACATAGATCATGGAGGTCGCCAGGCCGATCCACAGCACGACCTGGGTGGCCACGCCGAGTGAGCCGAGCCAGGCCTGCAGCTGGGCAATGTCGCCCGCGAGCCGGGTCTCGAAGACCAGGGCCGCGCCGAACATCACGGCCGCCCAGACGATGCCTTCGAGCGCCATGGTGACCGAGAGCACGGAGAAGACGCGCCAGAATTCGCGCTTGCCGGTCTGCACGCCCGCCGTCGCGGGCATCGGCCGGTCGCCGACCCTGCCCTGCCGGACCTGCCAAGCCAGCAGCGCGCCGACCGCGACGCAGACGACACCCGGCACGATGAAGGCGGCGCGCCACGACGCGAGCGTGATCAGCACGCCGGGCACGATACCGTAGAGCGCCAAGCCCGCACTGCCCCACAGGCCGTTCACGCCCATGGCGTGGCCCTGCTCCTTGGCGGTGCGGATGATCCAGCCGATGCCGACCGAGTGGTAGATCGCGCCGAACACGCCCAGCCCGCACAGCGCCAGCATCAGGGCAAAGGTGTCGCCCTTGGCGACCAGGCCGCAGGCGATCGACGACACGCCCATGCCGAAGAACATCACCACCATCATCAGCGGCGCGCCGAAGCGGTCCGAGGCCCAGCCGGCCGGCAGGGACATCACCCCGAGCAGGACGGCGGACGGCGCATAGAGCTCCAGCAGGCGCTCCGGCGCCAGATCCCAGGCCACGGCCAGGGTCAGCACGATGACGGCGTAGAAGGCCGTCATCATGTGCATCAGGGCATGGCCGATCGAGGAAAACACCAGGACGCGCTTGCCCATGGCGAGCGACGGGTCGGACGCAACTTTCGTCATGGCGCCTGTATCGGGCCGGAACCGGCCGGGTGCAAGCCGGCTTGCGGCATCGCTGCCATTCGCGCTAAAGCCCCCTTGCCGCGGGGACTTCGCGGCACCGGTCGGGGCGTAGCGCAGCCTGGTAGCGCATCAGTCTGGGGGACTGGGGGTCGCAGGTTCAAATCCTGTCGCCCCGACCAATATTTCCAACGTTTTAGGCACTTCGGGCTTCGGCTCAAAAGCCGCTAAGTACCACCTAGGTACCAGGCCAGGGGAAGCTCCCAGCTGCGCTCTTTTCGGCCCGATTAGGGGCCTGCCTGCGGGGCGTGCCAGCGGCCCTAGGGAGCCCCCAGGGACTGAAACGCGGCCGGCTGGCCCCAACGGCCGCAATATTTTTTGTAGTCCTTGGCGGCCCGCTAATGGCCTAGTCGGAAGCCTGCCAGCCGCCTTCGTTGCGACGCCTCCTGAGCGGCTGGGCATGGCCAACCGTTAGGTACTTGTCACACGGTTGGCAATGGAGAGTGTACTGCCCAAGCTGTTGTTCGCTGGCCTGCAACACCGACTTCTTGCCGTTGTCGTTCTCGCGCATCGTGTTCCAGACCCAGGAGCCAGCCTTTCTCTCCTGATCTGTTTACGCCCTTTCCGGTGCATGAACAGCGTCGTTCCGGTTCGCTGAGCCAATCGGGTACCTGTAAAGTTTCTGCTGGCCCGCTTCGTCGAACAGTTCGACCCGTATCTCGCTATCGAGAAAGACGATGCGGCGCAACTGCGAAGTGTCGATCCCGTCCTGCAGGCACGTGCGACCAATCTCAGTGAGAATTGCATCAAGCGGTGGGTAGTCGGCGCGATGCAGGCCAGGACGGCTGAGGACCATAATGTCCCGCCCTTCGGCCTCGAATTCCAGGGCCGCGAGTCGACGCGAGGTCGTGCGATATTTTGCTAGATTTTCGCAAATCTCAGCCAAATAAGTCGCCACGTCCATCGGTGCCCCTCCGCAGCGATAGCCCAAATTAGCGACCAAAAGTAACGCCGACTGTTCACTTCTGCACACGACCACCTTGGCGGCAGCAATTGAACCCGAAGGCATCTGCCCGCATAGTCGTTGCGGCCCTTGCTCGACAGTCCATGCCGCTGTCACTCAACGGCCCATCGGACCTTCATGTCCTAGCCAAACAGCGCCGAGCCTGCCGCTTGGCTGCCTCGCATCGTGCTTCCGGGATTGGCAATGCCCAACGAGACCGAAGCAATGGCTCTTGCGCTGATACGGCTGCTTCATGAAGCGACCGACGGGGATTTGATGCCGTGGCGAACCATTCGTCGGCTCGATGGTGCCACCGACGGGGCCGTTGCCTTCGCTGTCGAACGAGGCTGGGTGCAGCGTGAGGAATCCGGCCGAGTTGCATTGACGGATGCGGGACGAGAAGTCGCGCGAGCACTAGGCCGTCCATTGCACTAGGGAACGCCACGCCGCCCGTGCGGGTCGAGGCGGAGGGCGGCGTGGTCCCACACCCCACCGCCCTCGCCTCCCGGCTGCGCTCACACCCAATGCGCAGGCGGGGGCTGATCTCAGCGGTTGTTGCCTTGCTCGACCTCCAAGCGTGCCTGGCCGGCTTGGGAAAGCCTAAGTTCCTCGCCCTCGGCAAGGGCCAACCCCATCGAAAGAAGCAGCTCCCGGTGCCTGTGCGACAGCTCGCGCTTCGGACGATCCTGCTTCAGGGTCTGCAGGGCGGCAACTTCCTGGGGACTGAGGGGTGCCTTTGGACTGCGGTCCATCGCCATCTCCGACAGTTGATCACACTAGGCTAGCGCGCAAAAATGACCCGGCCTGTTCAAAGTTGAACTGTCTGGTATTGGACAGCTCGCCATTCTTGCGGCACTTCGACGACGCAGGAGAACGGAGTGCCGACACAGGACAAATCGAAGGCAAGGGCCCGGATAATCACAAAGGCCAGAATTAAGAAGTTGGGAAGCACGATGGCCAAGGGAAGGACTGGGAGCAAAGCGTCAAGCAAGGCCTTCGACACGGAAGCCTTCCTCACGACGGTGGGCGCAGGCCGCACCATCACGACCTATAAGCCAAAGAGCTACATCTTTCGGCAGGGCACCGAGTGCGACGCGGTCTTCTACATACAAAAGGGCCAAGTCGAACTCAGCGTAGTCTCCCAGCAGGGCAAGGAAAGGGTCGTCGGCATGCTAGCGGCCGGCTCCTTCCTCGGCGAAGGATGCATGGCCGGCCATCCCCTCTACCTTGCCTCGGCGCGGGCTTCCGTAGAAGCCACGGTCGCCCGCGTAGAGACACCGACACTGCGCCAGGCGATGAAAGACCATCCCGAGCTGTCGGAGCGCTTCATGGCGTTCCTGCTGCTGCGCAACAGCCAAGTCGAGGCTGACCTCGTCGACCAGCTTTTCAATTCGAGCGAGAAGCGCCTTGCGCGCCTGCTCGTCATGCTGGCCCAGGTCGGCCAGGAGGCGGAACTGCGAACGGTCGCCACGCCGATCAGCCAAGAGGTGATGGCCGCGCGCGTCGGGACCACGCGTTCGCGGATCAACTATTTCATGAACAAGTTCCGCAAACTTGGGCTCATCGAGTACAACGGCGAACTGAAAGTGCATTCCTCGCTGCTGAACGTGATCATCCGCGAGTAGTTCAACCCCACCATTCTCATCCTAGGATGATGGCCGCCAACGCACATAAGGTGATGTCGCTTGAGTGCTTCGTCGCCGAAGCAGACAAGCGCGACGGTGTGCAAAAGCGAACAGCGCGCACCATGAAAGTCACTAATCTCTAGGCATCGTTGGCTTCAGCCCCGATCGAGCGCCAGCGGCAGAGCGAGCCGATTCTCACTCTCGCTCGAAATGTGGGGGGTGGGGTATGACGTACGAAGAGTACCTTCAGCACGCGGAAGAATGCGAGCGACTGGCCGAGACGGCCACATTGCCGTCCAACCGTCACTCCCTGCTATCAGCGGCGGAGATGTGGCGAAGGATGGCGGCCGACGCCATGCCGCGCGATGGAGCTGGACCAGATCCCGTCTTGGGAGAGCCCAGAACTGACAAATGAAAGTCGAAAGACCTGGCACGATGCGTGGGGGTACAACGAATGCAAAAGTTCAAGTCGTCACGTCTTGACCAGGCTGAGGTCGTGAGCCTCAAACGGTTAGCTGCGGGGGCACCGCATTCCTCGATCTCCTCAGATCATTTCGATCGTTTAAGGAAGCTCATGCTGATCGAGAAGCACGGATCAAGCTGGAAACTTACACCGCTGGGGCTGCACCAATTGCAGGGTGGGCCCAAGGCGAACGGAATGACCTCTGCAGATCCTCTCGCGCTGCTGGAGCACATGGTAACCAAGCAGCATGCCGTGCGACAGCACCGCGGACTGGTACGCGAGCGTCAGGCAGCGCCACCACCTCATGCCGGTCGTGCTCGATAATCAGCAAGGCGTGCGCTAGTGCAATAGGGTGCGGCTGATCTTCGCCTCTTGCGCGGCCGCTAGCCCCTCCTCGCCAGCCGCCCTATGTCCTCGACATCTTTGACGAACCAGGGTGCCACCGCAAACACCCTGAGTGGCAGCGCGGGGACTTCGGTCATCATTGCGAATCATCAGCAGACCTAAACTGGCTTGGCTGCGCGCTTCCTCGGCCAACGGTGACGACCAGAACTAAGTTCGGTCTCCTGTCGAATTGCCAGCAACCCCGTACTGGACACCCGTGTTGGTCCTGTGGAAGGAACATTTCCATGGCGGACAGGTCTCACCGCGAGGTCCAGGCGACGGCGTGGAGGGAGCTAGCCGAGCGAGCGAAGCGATTGGCGAGTGGCCTTCTGGACGACCGGACCAGGGAATCTCTTCTCAAGTACTCCGAGGAGCTGGAGGAAAAGGCGACTGAGCTGGAAGCTCGTCGTGACGACCGCGAGGACAAGTCGTAGTCGAACAGCAACCGCCTGCTGAGGCAACCGTTCCTCCAGCACGCTGCGCATGTCGCGCAGCTCGCACAAAGGAGCGAGCGATGAATTGGGATCGCGCAGAAGGCAACTGGAAGCAGCTCACCGGCAAAGTAAAGGAGCAGTGGGGCAAGCTGACCGACGATGATCTTACGGTCATCAACGGGAAGCAGGAGCAACTCGTCGGACGGGTGCAGGAGCGCTACGGGATCGCGAAGGATGAGGCGGAGCGCCAAGTCAAGGAGTGGTCGGACAGCATGAGGGATTAGCCCGGTCGGTTGGGCAGTGGGTGCTGTCGATCTTTGGCATCCACTGCCCGCACCTTGCGTCGTGACTGATCAGGTTGAGCCGGGCTCGCTATCGATTTCGAACATCGTATTCAGCTGCCTCTCCAGCCACATGTCGAAGCGCTGATCGGTTAGCGTCTTTGCAAGCTTGGAAGCCAGAAAGGTAGCTTTCGCGGGCTCTGGATTTCCGGGCTCCGGTCCCGGCTCGGACGCCGGGGATGGAGTATGCCGCTTGTCGTCATTGGCCATGAGGGGTGCTGTTAGCGATGCGCCTCGGCGGCGTCACGGTCGGCCGTCCTGTCGATAGCGGTCGTCGAACGCGGCTTGACGTTGTCGCTCAGCAACAGGCGCTCAAGCGTGTCGCGGCCACGGCTGATGCGACTCTTCACAGTACCCACCGAAACGCCCGTGTGCTTAGCGATAACCTCATAGGGCAGGCCTTCAAGCACCGCCAGCAGCAACGCTTCACGCTGCAACGACGTGAGCTTGGCGAACGCAGCCACGAACTCGCGCATCACCAGGCCACTTTCCTGATGCGCCGGGTGCGACAGCTGTTCAGCGACCTCGGTATCGACCGGCACCGTGGGCCGCCGCCGGCGCAGGCCTGAAATGAACTCATTCCGTTGGATGCGAAACAACCACGCCGGCAAATTGGTATCGGGCTGGAAGCTATGGCGTCCTTGCAGCGCCTTGATGACGGTGTCCTGGACCAAATCATCTGCCGCGTCACGATCGCGGGTCAGCGAGAGCGCGTAGACCCGCAGTCGCGGAAGATTTGCCTTCAACTGCTCGTGGAAGTCGCCAAGATCGTTGCTCGTTTGTGTTGTCATACCCAAGCAATGCTGGGCGTCAAGAAAGGTTACTCGGAATTGTAACCCCTTCTGCATGACCTTCCGCCCCTCCTCCGCAGCGGCAAGGCCCTCTCGGGCGAGCTTCCCGATGTCTTCCACCAAGATGCGAGCCCACCGGGCATGCAGCGCGGAGAGGCTGATGCCTACCCTCGCCACTGCCGCGCTGGCCTTCGCCCGAAGTCCTCCTTACGTCTCCAGGTCCTCGCGCTTGGTGCTCGCCATGGCTTCGAGGTGCGCGATCTGCTGCGGGATGGTGCCTTCGTTGTCGTTCATCGTGAAGTCACCGTGGCAAGCTAGGCAGCTGGGAACGCCTTAAACACTTCACCGTTCTGCCCCCATGGCCTCCAAGGTCCGCCAATCCACCCGCGATCTAGCCCGGCACATCACCAGGGCGGTGTACGAGGCGACCGACGGGCAGCCTCGGCGGTGGCGGATGCTGTCGGCCATCCCGGGCGCGACCGCCGACGCGGTCCTCTACGCGCAAGAGCAGGGCTGGATAGAGCTGGAAGGGGCTCACAGCGCGTGCCTCACGCAAGAGGGCCGGAGGCTGATCGCCCGGGAGGCCCACTAGGGCCAAGACCTGCTTGTTCTAGTCTAAGGGAGGACCGGGAAGGAACTCGCAAAGCTCACGACGCGCAGCCGTCTTCCGATGAATGCGTGCCCAGAGGCCCGCGCTAGCGCTCGGTTCGGCTCGACTCAAAGCGTCCATGTCGCGACTGATCGCAGCATCTAGTTCCTCGATCAGGGCCAGCAGCTCGACTTCATATGTCACTTAGAAGTTCCCAATACGGGATTTAGTCCCGCTCCGTCGCGCGGCTTGGCATCGGCCGCCATCTTGCGCCACATCTCGGCTGCCGACAGCAGGGCGTGCCGATTGGACGGCAGCGTGGCCGCCTGGGCCAGCCGCTCGCATTCTTCCACGTGCTTAAGGCATTCTTCGTAGGTCATGGGGCCTTGACTGGGGACAAGCTCCCACGAGACTAGACACCCATCAGGGTACGCGCTGTTCGCTATTGCACACAGCGCCTCACGCAGGCGTCGCGCTCCGCCCAATAGACAGGTGGCTGGGGAAGCTGCCGGTTCACGAAGGACAGCAACGACTCGGCAGGTGGGTCGTTCCCCTTCATGGAACCAAGCAAATCCAACACCGTGATGGGCCCGCTGTACGTTCTCGTGGTCGAGGACGAGGCCTTGGTGCGGTTGGTGGCAGTCGCACATCTTACCGACCACGGATTTTCCGTGACAGAGGCAGCCTCTGCCACCGACGCAGTGATCGTCCTGAAGGCAGACAGCCTTGTCAGGCTAGTCTTCAGCGACATCCAGATGCCGGGAGAGATGGATGGCGTCGATCTGGCCCGCTGGATCGCGCGAGAACGGCCGGAGGTGAAGGTGCTCCTGACATCAGGGAGACCTCTTTCGGAGACGGCCCGAGCATGGCCATTCGTGTCCAAGCCATACCGGATGGAGAACGTCGAACGACGATTGCGCGAGATGGCGCACGCCTGACAGCCACTCTGCTAGCTCCGATCAGTGGGGTACGCCAGAACAGCCAAAGGATAGACGAGGACCCTGCTGCCACCTCCCGGGAGAGCAATGCGAGCACTGAACTCGTCGTCAACGATCTGAATTGATTGTACTTGCGCAGGCGTGATCCCTTCGGCCGCGCAAATTCTTGCCAACGCTTGCGCGAACTCCGGTGTTAGGCCGCCATCCGCATCCAGGGGGACATTCAAGTCCATGACGAGGTATCCTTAGGCGGCTGACGGTGGCGCCGGATCAAAGACGAGGCCCTCATATCGTTGTCGGCCGACGGGTGTCAGTTGCCAGCAGTGGCCGCCCCATTCGACGAGCTCTAGCTGCAGGAGGCGGCGAATATGCGAAGGCTCCACGGGATCGGAACTGCCGAAGCCAATCTTACGAAGCGCCGCTTCTTCGTGTGGGCTGAGCGGCGCGAGCATGCTTCTCATCGATGCCCCTCCATTGCTCGCGCTTTTAGTTCAGCAGAGCGGCCCGCTTTCAGCAAGCGACGAAAATATGAAATTATTTATGGCTCCATGTACGCGCGTGTCGCTCTACAGGGTCGATTGCTGCCGAAGCCCTATCGAGAGACCGTTTGAGGTCGCCGCTACTTATGCCGCCAGACCTTCACGGCGGATACCAGCAAGATCAACGCGAGGGCTGGGAGCAAGACCGCGCTTGGCACTACACCCAAGAGCTTCGCCCCGATGAAGCTCCTCGTCGGAGAGCGGCTCGAAGGCCTCCCCCGAGTAGGCGTCGGCCCACTGGACGATCTGGCGAAGGGCATTGGATGGATCATCATGCTTCACGGCTCGCCGCTCCTCCAAAGAAGTGAGGGCGCCAGCAGCGAAGGAAAGAAAGCCTCGCCACTGACGCCCCGGCGCCTAGAGTGGGCGTTCAGCAGTACCCACCAGTCGCACTTCGTTGTCCCCTTCTCAGGCCGCAGAAGCCAGCCTCGCCGCCGTCATCCTGTCCGCTGGGTTGGTCGCCCTCCCAGTGCTGGCCTCGAGGAAGCGCTGCTCGCTGAACATCGCCAACGAGCCGATCTTGCCGATGGTCCGCTTCGCCGCGATCGACTGAGGGAACTCCAGCTTGGCGAAGGCCGTCCGCCAGGGGATGCTTAACTCCTCGCGATCCGGTCTCCGGTTGAACTCCAGGCGGATCGCTTCCACCTTGGCCAGGTTCCTCGACGCGACCGCATCCCTGAGGTGCTCGACCAGCTCGGGCGTCGAGGTTCGCTCAAGCCGCATCAGCAGCGCCACCTGCATGTTGGCGTTGACCGCGTCGTCGTTGTGGAAGCGGGCCAGGCGCAGCTCCGCTTCCGGGGTGTGGACTCGGGCCATCTCCTCGGCCTGATGGGCTCGCCGCTTCATGGCGATCACGAGATCGTTGAGAGATCCGGCCTCCTGGCGAACCTTGGCGGTCCTTTCGGCGATCACCTCGGGTCGCAGCTGCTTGTCGATGCCAGCCAGCTTGGCCTCTACCGCTGCGACGCCTCGCTCGAAGGCCGCGTTGTCCGCCTCCTGCTGCCGGAGAAGTTCTTCAAGAGTCATGGGAATTTTCCTTTCGTGCACGAAGTTGTTAGAGGGTGGCAGTGCGTTGTTTCAGGTCTTCATCGGCCCCTCCCTCACCAGTGGCCGAACGTAGCGAAGACAGGCTTGGGCTTGCCGACGAGAACCCACAGCCCAATCGCAACAGCGAGCACGAGGTCGTCGTGCTTGCCCCCGCGAGCCTCGAAGGAGTAGCGGCCTGCCGCGCTGACCTTGCGGCGGAAGTCCTTCAGCTCCTCCTGCATGGCCCCGGCCTCCGTGAGGCTGGCGGCAAAGCGCAGCTCCCCGGTGTGAAGCCTCGCGTCGAGGTGCGAGATCAGCAGCGACTTGGCGACGTGCCAGCGCTTGCCGCCGATGAAGCCCGACTGCTTCTCGCCCGCGGTGATGGTGACCCTCGTAGGCTCCATGCCTGCATCGTCGAACAGGTCGCCCACCGCCTTCCCTACCCCGGTGTCGTCGATCACCAGCTCACAGTTATCTCGGAGCGGAGGACGGCCAAGGTAGCGGCGAACCTCCGCGACTTGATCGACGTAGCTGAGGCCCAACGGCAGGCGATTGAGGTAGCGAACGTCGTAGGTATCGACCAACTCTCGCGCACCGCGCGGGTCCTTCGCCACGAGGGCCTTGTTGAACTGCTCGAACTCCTGGTGATGCAGGACCGCGATGGCCGTTGGGTCGTTGCTCTGCCCGAGGTCCACTGCGAGGACATACTGCTCGCGCACAAGCTGACGCCAAGTGATTAACGATGATGCAGTTGCTAGGTCCATAGCGGCTGTACCTCCGTGGTGAATGCGGCCTGTATGATCCCAGCCGGAAACACGGCCTCATCGTTCTCAAGAAACTCACAAAAATATTCCTCGGCGTATATCTGCGGCCCATGCAGCTTGAGTTCTTCGGCAAGGAACTCCTTGGTAATGCGCGGGCATTGGTCCGCCGTGATCTTCACGCGCTGCCAGTTCCCATCGCCTATCCACGCTTCATAGAAGAAGCCCCGCTTGCCCTTGGGCGTGGTCAAGGCAACAAGCTCCCCGTTCGTCGTGGCGAGCATGGGCCGCACCGCTGCAAGCAACGCGTCGTCGATGCGGGCGGCTTCATCGAGAATGACAAGGTCGACGGCGGCGAAGCCGCGGACCGTGTCGCCCGAACCCGGAAGGGCGATGATGCGCGAGCCGTTGTCGAACTCCGACTTCATAACCGACTCCTGTCGCAAGCCCGGTATGCCCCGCAGCCGCGAGCAGTAGCCCATCACAGACCTCTGCATCTCCGCAGATTGTCTTTGGCTTGGACTTAAGATCAGCGTGGTGCTGCGCGGCTTGTAGAGCGCCTTGTGCAGCCCCTTAAGGCCCGTTGTTGTCGTCTTGCCGGACTGGCGGCTGCACAAAAGCAACGAGCGCTTGGCCTCGCTGCGGAGCACGTCGGCCTGCCATGCGTCCGGCACTACACCGCAATCACGCGCTAGGATCACAGGATCGAGCGCGCGGGCGAGGTCGCGGGCCATCATTTGACGTCTCCGTGCGCCAGCACACGCGACTCCCCTTCGATCACCTTGGCTGCATCGCCTTCCAGACGGTGCAGCACTTGGGCCACGGCAGCACGCGCTTCCGGGTATGACCCGAGCGCTCGCACCAGCTCCACGCGCAGCTCCACATACGCGGGAACTAGCAAAATATTGTTTACAGTCACGGAGCCGACGCCCAGATCGCCCAGGAGCTTTCCCGTAAGCTCCAGATTGTGGTGTATCTGCCCAGCTACGCGGCTGAGCATGTTGCCGTCGCCGGCTTCCTCCGCCGTTTCGAGCGTGGCGAAGAGGCGATGTCGAAGGGCTACCAGATTCGCTAGGAGCGACTGGCTCTCGGTGTCCTTGAGCTTGTCGAGGTCAACGCCCTCGATGCTGGGACCGGCCAGCATCTTGGCCCGCAACTGCGCTGGAAGGTGATTCTTCGCATGCCTGTAGATCGCAAACTTGTTGAGCTTGTAACGCTTGGCGATGGCAGGGATGCTGACCTTCCGCGATATGGCCAAGTCAATCGGCGCGCGCTCTCGATGCCGACAGACCGTGCATTGGATTTCGCCGCTTCCGGGACGCGACATGACGTAGCCTCCAAACGCGAAACGGCCCGCGCAAAGGCGGACCGTGGTGTTAGCTGCAAAGCGTGATTGCTGTACCTAGCTGGTACTTGGCGTGACTGATTATTCGCTAAGAGCCTTATTATACCACGTTTTCGGGTCCTCAACCCCCAGTTGCAGTAACAGGTACAGCACTATTTTTCGGAGAGTTCTTGGCGGCTAAGCCCTTGTTCTGGCCCAATAAACAGCGCCATGCCTTACCCACGAATGCAGCTGGGGCGACATTACAACCGTGCGCGATAGCGGATGCGCGCGCCAATGTGCAGATACAGAACAATCCTCTGAATAATCACTCCGGCTGGCGCTCGGGCGCGCTGGCAGGACGGCCGCTGGCAAGTGCTGGCGACGGCCGCTGGCGGGCGCTGGCTCTGGGGCGCTCTACCCAAGTGAGGTTTGGTCAGGGCACGGCAGGGACACGGGGCTTTGACGCCGACGCGATGCCAAGGCCGATGGGGTGTGAGAGCCCACCCCCCCCCTTTCGCGTTCACGGCCCTGGGCACGATGCTTCCGCCCGAATGGTGGCCACTCCCCTCGCGACCGCACACATTAGTCAGACGTCGAAGCCGAGGCGGCCCCGCCACTCAAACGCTCCTGAGCTGAGGGGAAGGGAAACAGGGGAATGAGGTCGAATAGCCAGTAGCCCCTACCACAAAGTTGAGATGGGCACCTTGGGGCCTAAAAAACGCTAAAACCCTTATTTTATATATATCCTCCCAAGTTGCCCAAGGCATGGGCAACATGGTGGGCAACATGGCGGCTTTGGGCAACTTGGCAAAAACCCATGTTGCGCAAGTTGCCCAAGTTGGCGCCCAAGTTGCGCAAGGCTTGGGGCACGTGGGCGGCCCC
>JAEWIV010000236.1 GCA_023386865.1 Pseudomonadota bacterium | reverse complement strand
TTGCATGCCTGCCGCAAGCGCGGGCTGAAGCTCGTCACTGCCGAATCCTGCACGGGCGGCCTGGTCGCCGCGACGCTGACGGCGATCGCCGGGTCGTCCGACGTCGTCGAGCGTGCGTACGTGACCTACGCCAACGAGGCCAAGCGCGAGATGCTGGGCGTACCGTGGGATGCCCTCATGGGCCATGGCGCAGTGAGCGATCAGGTGGCCCGCGCGATGGCCGCGGGCGCCCTCGCACGCTCCGGCGCCGATCTTGCGGTGTCGGTCACCGGAGTCGCCGGCCCCGGCGGAGGCACGCCCGACAAGCCCGTCGGTCTCGTCCACCTCGCCGGTGCGCGCAGCCGTCACGACATCGTCGCCGAGCGCCACGTCTTCCCGGGAGATCGCGACGCCATCCGTCGCATCTCGGTGATCACCGCATTGACGATATTGGCGTCGCTGGCCGAGCGTTAGCCTTGCCGTAGAGGTCCTTGGCGCGTGCCTCGAAGGCGGTGACCATGCGCCTCACCGCTTCGGCGAACAGCAGGCGCACGGTCTGCTGCAGCAGCAGCGAGCGGAAGTCGAACTCCAGTTCGAAATCGATCAAGCAGCCGTCGGGGTGCGGCTGGAAGGTCCAGCGGCTCACCAGCCGGCGGAACGGCCCCTCGATCCCGGTGGTGTCGATACGCGGGCCTCCCGGCGCGTCGGGCGACAACACGACGCGCGAGGCGAACTTCTCGTGGAACGGCCCGAAGCCGATCGCCAGCTCGGCGATCTGCACGTCGGGTCCCTCGCGGCGCCGGATTCGGCCGGCGTGGCACCACGGCAGGAATTCCGGATAGCGCGGCACGTCGGCCACCAGCTCGAAGAGCTGCATGGGGGTGTACGCGACGACGCGCCGCTCGGTGTGACGGGTGGCGCTCAAGGGCAGCTCACACGGACTTGGCCGTGCGCGCGGCGCGCAGCTGGGCGAAGTCGTCGCCGGCGTGATAGCTCGACCGGGTGAGCGGCGACGCCGACACCATCAGGAAGCCCTTGGCGCGGGCAAGCGTCGCCAGCTCGGCGAACTCGGCCGGCGTCCAGAAGCGATCGATCGGCGCGTGCTTGGGGGTGGGCTGAAGGTATTGGCCGACCGTGAGGAAGTCGACATCGGCTGCGCGCAGGTCGTCCATCACCTGCAGGATCTCCTCGCGCGTCTCGCCCAAGCCGACCATCAGGCCGGACTTGGTGAACATCGAGGGATCGATCTCCTTCACCTTCGACAGCAGCCTGAGCGAGGTGAAGTAGCGCGCGCCGGGACGGATCGTCGGATAGAGCCGCGGCACCGTCTCGAGGTTGTGGTTGAACACATCGGGCCGCGCGGCGACCACCGTTTCGATGGCGCCTTCCTTGCGCAGAAAGTCGGGCGTCAGCACCTCGACGGTCGTCGACGGCGCCTGCTGGTGCAACGCGGCGATGACTGCCGCGAAATGCCCTGCCCCGCCGTCATCGAGGTCGTCGCGATCCACCGACGTCACCACGACATGACCGAGGCCGAGCTTGCCGACCGCTTCGGCGATGTTGGCGGGCTCGTGCGGATTGAGGGCGCCCGGCTTGCCAGTGGCGACGTTGCAGAACGCGCAGGCCCGGGTGCAAGTCTCGCCCATGATCATGAATGTGGCGTGCTTCTGCTTCCAGCACTCGCCGATGTTGGGGCAAGCGGCCTCCTCGCACACCGTGGCGAGGCCGTACTGGCGCATCAGCCGCCTGGTCTCGGCATATTCCGGCGAGTTCGGTGCACGCACCCTGATCCATTCCGGCTTGCGGCGGATCGGATTGTCCGGCCGGTGCGCCTTCTCGGGATGGCGCTCGGCGCGGCTCAGCGGGAGCTTGTCGCCCAGGTCCTTTGGGGTTCCGTCCATGACGGCCTAGATATGGAGGGTTCGCCCGTAAGCCGCCAGTACCGACTCGTGCATCATTTCCGACAGGGTGGGATGCGGGAACACCGTGGCCATCAGCTCGGCCTCGGTGGTCTCGAGCGTCTTGGCGACGCTGTACCCCTGGATCAACTCGGTCACCTCGGCGCCGATCATGTGGGCGCCCAAGAGCTCGCCGGTCTTGGCGTCGAAAATGGTCTTGATGAAACCTTCGGGTTCGCCGAGCGCGATCGCCTTGCCGTTGCCGATGAAGGGGAACTTGCCGACCTTGATCTGCAGTCCCTTGGCCTTGGCCGCCGCCTCGGTGAGCCCGATGCTGGCGACCTGCGGCTGGCAATAGGTGCAGCCCGGGATGTTCTCGGTCTTCATCGGGTGCACGCCCTTCACGCCGGCGATCTTCTCGACCACCAGCACACCCTCGTGCATCGCCTTGTGCGCCAGCCACGGCGGACCGGCGACGTCACCGATCGCATAGACGTTCGGTTCGCCGGTGAAGCCCCATTGGTCGATGACGATGTGGGTCTTCTCGACCTTAACCTTGGTGCCTTCCAGCCCGATGTTCTCGACGTTGCCGACGATGCCGACGGCGCTGATCACGCGATCGACGGTGATCTCCTGGCTCTTGCCGCCGGCCGTGATCGTGGCGGTGACGTTGTCCTTGCCCTTCTTCAGGCCGTCGACCGTGGCGCCGGTCAGGATCATCATGCCCTGCTTCTCGAAGGCGCGCTTGGCGAAGGCCGAGACCTCCTCGTCCTCGACGGGCAGGATGCGATCGACAACCTCGGCGACCGTCACCTCGGCGCCCATGGTGCGATAGAAGCTCGCGAACTCGATGCCGATCGCGCCCGAGCCGATCACCAGCAGCGACTTGGGGAACTCCGGCGGCACCATCGCTTCCTTGTAGGTCCAGACGAGCTTGCCGTCGGACTCCAGGCCGGGAAGCTGGCGGGCGCGGGCGCCGGTCGCCAGGATCACGTTCTTGGCAGTGAGCGTGACGTTGCTCTTGTCGTTCATCGCCACGGCGAGCTTGCGCTGTCCGCCGGCGACGCCGTCCAGCTTCGCCGTGCCGTCGAACACCGTGATCTTGTTTTTGCGCATCAGGCCCTTGACGCCGTTGCTGAGCTGGCCCGCGACCTTGCGCGAGCGCTCGACGATCTTCTTGGGATCGTACGAGACGTCCTTGACCGAGAGTCCGAACGAATCGGCGTGCTTGATCAGGCCGTAGACCTCCGACGTGCGCAGCAGCGCCTTGGTCGGGATGCAGCCCCAGTTCAGGCAGATGCCGCCCATGTGCTCGCGCTCGACGACGGCGGTCTTCATGCCGAGC
>JAEWIV010000227.1 GCA_023386865.1 Pseudomonadota bacterium | reverse complement strand
GTCCAGGAGAGCATGACATGAGCGCCACTGGAGTGGCGCGCTCCCGGCAATGACCTCATCCTGCTCTAGGGCGGCGGCGACCCAAAGCGCGGCCGCTCACGTCTTCGGGTAGGCGATGCTCATGGTCTCGGCGACGCAGGCCGGACGCTCCTTGCCCTCGATCTCGATGGTCCATTGGTAGGTCATGCGGATGCCGCCGTTCGGCATGTCGTCGGCGGCGAGCAGCTTCTGGCGGCCGCGGATGCGCGCCCCGACCTGCACGGGGCTGGTGTAGCGCACCTTGTTCGAGCCGTAGTTGATGCCGTTCCGCACGTTGTCGATCCGGAGGATGTCCCGGCCAAAGGTGGAGATCACCGCGAAGGTGAGATTGCCGTGGGCGATGGTCTTGCCATCCGGCATGTCGGTCTTGCAGCGCTCGACATCGACATGGATCCATTGATGGTCGCCGCTTGCCTCGGCAAACGTGTTGATGCGTTCCTGGGTCATGACCAGCCAGTCGCTGACCCCCAGCTCCTGGCCGACCAGCGCCTTCATCGCCTGCGGGCTCTCCACGATTCGTTTTGCCACCATGTCCTCCCTTATCCGACCTGCAGCTTTGCCCAGGTGTCGCGCAGCTCGATCGTGCGGTTGAACACCAGGGCGTCCGGGCGGCTCGCCGGGTCCGGGCAGAAATAGCCCTGCCGCTCGAATTGCACGGCTTCGCCCACCGGCATCTCCGCCAACGAGGGTTCCGCCAGCGCGCCCGACAGGACCTCGAGCGAGCCTGGATTCAGATCGGCGTCCAGATCGCCGTCGGCTCCCGGGTCGGGGCGCTTGAAGAGGGTGCTGTACAAACGGACCTCGGCGGGGCGGGCGTCTCGGCCCACCCAGTGCAGGGTGGCCTTCACCTTCCGACCGTCCGGTGCATTGCCGCCGCGGCTGGCCGGATCGTAGGTGCAGCGCAGCTCCACCACGTTGCCGTCCGCGTCCTTCACGACCTCGCGGCAGGTGACGAGATAGGCATAGCGCAACCGCACCTCTCGTCCCACCGCCAGCCGGAAGAACTTGTTCGGCGGGTTCTCCATGAAGTCGTCGCGCTCGATGAAGATCTCCCGGCCGAAACGAAGGGTGCGCGTGCCGGCGCCCGGGTCCGCCGGATGGTTGACCGCCTCCAGCTCCTCGACGTGGTCCTCGGGAAAATTCTCGATCACCAGCTTGAGCGGCCGCAGGACCGCCATGCGCCGCTGGGCCGCCTGGTTGAGACGGTCGCGGATCGCGTGATCGAACATGGCGAGATCGACGACGCTGTTGGCCTTGGACATGCCGATGCGCCGGACGAACTCGCGGATCGCCTCCGGCGGCACGCCGCGGCGGCGCAGGCCGGCCAGGGTCGGCATGCGCGGGTCGTCCCAGCCGCTCACGATGCCGCGCCGGACCAGATCCGTCAGGTAGCGCTTGGACAGGACGGTGTAGCCGATATTGAGGCGGGCGAATTCGGTCTGGCGCGGCCGCGACGGGACCGGCAGGTGGTCGAGGAACCAGTCGTAGAGGGGACGGTGGTCCTCGAACTCCAGGGTACAGAGCGAGTGCGTGACATGCTCTATGGCGTCGGACTGGCCGTGGGCGAAATCGTAGGTCGGGTAGATGCACCACTCAGTGCCGGTGCGCGGGTGGGACGCGTGCAGGATGCGATACAGGACGGGGTCGCGCAGGTTCATGTTGCCGGAAGCAAGGTCGATCTTCGCGCGCAGCACGCAGGCGCCGTTGGGAAACTTGCCGGCGCGCATGTCGCGGAACAGGCCGAGATTGGTCTCCACCGAGCGGTCGCGATTGGCCGAGGCACGGCCCGGTTCGGTCAGCGTGCCGCGCATCGCCCGCATCTCGTCGGGCGGCGTGTCGTCGACATAGGCGAGGCCGGCGCGAATGAGATGCTCTGCCCAGTCGTACAAGGTCTGGAAATAGTCCGACGCATGGTGCAGATGCTCGCCCCAGTCGAAGCCGAGCCAGCGGACGTCCCGCATGATGGCGTCGATGTATTCCTGCTCCTCCTTCACGGGATTGGTATCGTCGAAGCGGAGGTGGCAGCGGCCGCCGTATTCGACGGCAAGTCCGAAGTTCAGGCAGATCGACTTGGCGTGGCCGAGATGCAGATAACCGTTCGGCTCCGGCGGAAAGCGCGTGACGATCCCCTGCACCCGGCCGCTGGCGAAGTCGGCCTGGACCATGTCGCGAATGAAATCCCGGGGCTCTTCGCTGGCAGTGGGCTCCGGCATCGACTTCTTGTCATTCATCTACCTGTCAACTCCATTCGGGCGCGTACACGGGCGATCTGAGGCCAAGCCGATTGTAGCACTGCCTGCGTGCCCGGCGATGTCCCGGTCCTTCGCCGCTGCTGTCATTCGCCGGCACTATATAGACCGATCGAGCAGCGACGCACCCCCCCTCAGGGAGAGGCGCTCGCCATCCGGGCCAACACCTGCGCGCCGACCACGACCTTCCGGGAGCGCAACGACATCCACAGGGTCATCGCGCCGATGCACGAATGCCACGACGATCGCACGATCTTTGCCGACCTGGGCAGAGGCTCGGCATCAACGGCGACGACGAGAGGACCGGGGAGCAGTGGCTGCGCAAGTTGACCAGGACGCCGTCGACGACTTTGAGTTCTTCCGTGAGAACGGCGTCGCCCGCTTCGCCCCGCCGCAGGACGCCGTGGCCTTCGCCGTGTAGATTCGCGATCCCGAGAACCACAAGTTCACGACGCCGTCGGGCAAGATCGAGATCTATTCCATCGCGATGGCCGCCAAGCCCGATCGGCGCCGTGCCGGCGATCCCGACGTGGTTCGACCCGGTAGCGTCGGATGCGAAGTACCCGCTGATGTTATGTAGCCCGATGTCCCGCGGCAGAACGCAGCTTCACAGCTAGTATTGGGCTGCGATTCTATGCCAATCGTCCTTGCAGTTACTCAGTATGTTTGGGCCCCTATGTACTTAAGCACCCGGTGTTGAAAGCCCAAAATATGATGAGTTGGATGCGAGCAGTTCCACTGCCGCTCACTGAAAACCGCAGAAATCCGCCATTGTCCGCGTCGGTCCGCGTGAACCTGTGGCGCGTTTGTGGTGAGTTAAGACGCCCTGCGAGCCTGACGGCGACATATCGTATAGCTTGCCCTTGGCAAGGATTAGAATCCCTGCATAGACGTTCCGCACCGCCGAAGTGAGCCGCCCGCTGTCGGCGGCGCGCTCGAAATCCTCAAGCCCCACACGGATCGAACTCAAGCCGTTCGCAATAATGTCCTGCATCTCTGAGCCACCTGCCTGCTGTCTTAGTTGGTAAGCTGAGTCGCGTTGGCTAGCAAGGTTGAGCTCAAACCGCCATTGACATCATCGGTCGAATCGATGTGCAATGATCTTGGCCTTCGACGGCCAAGAAGCAATACGAACGCCTGAACTGAACGGGTCCCCGGAAGAATGAAGCAAGCGGCGCTCAAGCCGCCTCCCATCGAAATCAGAAGAACAACAACTGCCCGCAGGCAGCCAGTGATGGCTGCTGGCGGCAACGATGAGAGATGACCATGAAATACGCGATTGTTAACGGCGAACGGCGGGAGGCCGTGCGGGAGCTGAAGGGTACCTGCCCGATTTGCGAAGCCTTCGTAACGCCAAGATGCGGCAGGTTCAGGGTGCACCACTGGTCGCATCCTCGCGGCACCGTCGATCATCGCTGGGAACCTGAGACGAATGGCACCGCAAGTGGAAGGATTTCTTTCCAAAGGAGTGCCAGGAAGTTTGTCACCGGGCGGAGAATGGCGAGCGGCACCTTGCCGACGTGACGACCGCCCACGGCCAGGTGCTTGAGTTCCAGAATTCACCGATCACCGAAGAAGAGCGCTCTTCCCGCGAAGCGATCTACCGGCCCTTGTGTTGGGTCGTTAACGGCCTTCGGCTCAAACACGACAGGCAGAAGTTCATCGCCGCGCTGCGGCTAGCCGAAGTCGTGCAGACGGAGCCCTTGAACATGCTCGTCTCTACGGCGAACTGCCTGCTGCTGCGCAAATGGGAGAACAGCGGCGTGCCTGTTTTCTTCGATTTCGGGGAGATTGAAGAGGAGGGCGATCCGGTTCGCTTTGGCACGCCGGTGCTGTGGGCGTCGCGTCCGGGAAGCCCCCGGGGGCTGGCCCTGCTGGTGCCGATGTTTCGGGATGGATTCCTGCAAGGCATGATCAATAACGAACCGCTCCCGGGTATCAAAGGCGTCCTGCCGCTGAGACAGGTTCCGAATTTCACGGCTCCGATGTCGCGGCAGCCCTGGAGGGGACCGCGTCGAAACTGGCGCTTGTGAGTGTGGCGCGTTCGGCTACGCCGGGCTCTACTCGCTTCGCTCCCGGAGCCACCTTCGCAGTCTCCGCCATCCGGTGACGATCCCTCGCGCAAAGATTCAGCGGACAGCCGCTCGCTGGCTTCTGGTTTGTAGTGAAGAGGGGGCCTGCGGCCCATGTCCCGTCAAGGCAACCCTTGCGGGCTACGGCGGGGCGTATCCCGTTTCGGGATTCTTCTCTTTCTGGTTTTTCGGCCCTGCCAACACGGGTGATCCCCCTCAACCCCGCCTTCGGCCTCTGACGGTCCGACCCCGCTTATCGGCGCGGGCCTAGTCCGGTTGCAGCAGCGCGCAACCGCAAAACTAGGAGAGACCGATGAAACCGGACCTTTATCAGCGCATCACCGACCGCATCGTCACCGATCTGGAGCAGGGCGTCCGCTCATGGCTCAAGCCTTGGAATGCCAGCCACATGGCAGGCAGGATCACCCGTCCCTTGCGATGGAACGACAAACCATACCGCGGCATCAACGTTATCAGCCAGTAGGATCGGGCGCTGAAGCCCGGTGTACTGAGTGGGATAATGCCAACTCAGTGCAAAACACGACAATTGCACTAAGATGCACAGTTAGCCTCTTGCGGCAAACGACGTCGTCGTTGCTGAGCCAGAGCCTCTCCTGGCGGGCGCCTCGTAAGTTAAGGCGGAACGCCGTTCGGTCACGACGTCCGGACCGCCGGACTCGCTCATGCCGCGACTGCCTGTTCGCCCGACGCAAGCATCATTCGCGCCGCCTTCTCGCCGATCATGATCGACGGCGCATTGGTGTTGCCCGAGGTCAGCGTCGGCATGATCGAGGCATCGGCGACGCGCAGGCCGGCCAGGCCGCGGACACGAAGCTGGTCGTCGACCACCGCCATCGGGTCATGGCCCATCTTGCAGGTGCCGACCGGATGGTAGGTGGTCTCGGCGTTGTTCCTGACCCAGTCGAGCAGCTCGTCGTCGGCGTCTATGTTCACGCCCGGCGCGATCTCGTCGGTGGCGATGTCTTTCATGGCCGGCGCCGTCATGATGCGCCGGGTGATGCGCATCGCCTCCAGCGTCACCTCGCGATCGAGCGCCGCGCTCAGGAAGTTGAAGCGGATCGCCGGCGGCGTGTCCGGCCGGCTCGACGTCACATGGATGCTGCCGGTGCTCTCCGAGCGCAGGATGTTGGTGATCGCGGTGATGCCGGAGCTCCTGGCCAGCTTGAAGTTCTCGCCCACCAGGAACGGGATCCAGGAGATCGCGGCGTCCGGCGCCTCCAGTCCGGCGCGGGTGCGGATATAGGCGCGGATCGGCGCCGCCGGCAGGCCGAGCAGCCCCTTGCGGCTGAGCGCATAGCGCAGCGCCTGGCTGACCTTGCCGAGCCCGCGCATCTTGTCGTTGTAGGTCAGGCCGAGCGCCGGCGGCACCGTCCATTTCATTCTGGGCGAGTAGTGGTCGCGCAGGTTCTCGCCCACGCCCTTGAGCTCGTGGCGCACCTCGATGCCGGCTGCCCTGAGCCGCTCCGGCTGGCCGATGCCGGAAAGCTCCAGCAGCTGCGGCGAGTTGATCGAGCCGGCGCTCACGACCACCTCGCGGGTGGCGCGCGCTTCGCGCGGCTGGCCGGCCACGGTGTAGCGCACGCCGACGCAGCGCTTGCCGTCGAACAGCAGGCCTTCGGTCAGCGCGTTGGCGACGATGCTGAGGTTCGGCCGGCGGCGGGCGGGATCGAGGTAGCAGACCGCGGTGCTCATGCGGCGACCCCCGCGGATGGTCGCCTGGGTCATGCCGATGCCGTCCTGCCTGGCGCCGTTGTAGTCCCTGGTGTAGGCGATGCCGCCCTGGCCGGCGGCCTTGATCAGCGCCTCGTAGATCGCGCCGCTCTCGTTGCTCTCGGTGACCTTCAAGGGGCCGCTGCGGCCGCGATACTCCTCGTCGGCATCGCCCTGGAAGCTCTCCATGTCGCGGAAGATCGGCAGCACCTCGCGATAGCTCCAGCCGCGATTGCCGAGCTGCGCCCAGGTGTCGTAGTCCTGCGCCTGGCCGCGCACGAACACCATGCCGTTGATCGACGACGAGCCGCCCAAAAGCTTGCCGCGCGGGATCGGGATGCGGCGCTGGCCGGTCGAGGCCTCGGGCTCCGAGGCGTAGAGCCAGTTGGCCTTGGGGTTGTCGATCAGCTTGGCGAAGCCGACCGGGATCCATGACCACGGATGGCTCTCGCGCCCGGCTTCCAGCACCAGCACCTTGTGCCGGGGATCGGCGCTCAGCCGGTTGGCCAGCACCGAGCCGGCCGAGCCGGCGCCGACGACGATGAAGTCAAAGGTCTGCTGGTCCATTTTTTCCCCCGGCAATTTGAAAGTTCGGCACCAAGGGGAGCGCAGCGTTCCGTCATGCGTCAAGTGGCCGATTTCCTCGACGAGGTCGCCCAGGCGGGGAGAATCGAGTGCGTGACAATCAATATGTCCCGATTATACAGTAGCAAAAAAAGGGACATTTCGAATGGAGTCGAATGGCAAGGGCCTTCGATCTGCCGTCCGGGCGATGGAAAGTGAAGGTTCGCGACAAGGAACGGGCCGAGCCGCCTCACGTTTCGGTGCTGCGGGGCACGCAGTGCTGGCGCTGGGGGCTCCGCGAACGGGCGTTCCTGGACTCCGAGCCGTCGCCGAGGGACGTGCCGAAGGACCTCGTGCGGCACCTCGAAAGCATCCATGGCGAGATATGCGCCGCCTGGGACGATATGTATCCGCACAACCCTGTGACCTCGAAGGACAATGAGGATGACTAGCCTTGATACCCCCATCGTGGTGTTGGATGACGCGCCAAAGCACCTGGGCCTGTCGTCCGTGAGCAAGCCATTTTCGAGAAAGTGGTCGAAGAAGAAGGTCGGCGGGCAGCTCGTCGTCTCGTCGACGGCGCGTTTCCTTCGTGAGATGCCGACCGGAGTCGTGCATCGACTGAAGGACCGTTTGCTTCTGCTGTCGCAGATTGAACAACCGACGCTCGAAAGCGTTGAACGGCTGTTTGATGCGGTCGTCGTTGCAGAGCCGTCGGGGGACCTCCTGGAGATCCTCAGCGCCAGGAATCGCGACGAGCTGTTCTTGCGTGCATCCCATGATCCGGTGGCGAACCACGTGGTCATTCATCGTGGCGACCTGTCGACGCTCGTCGTGCCGCTGAGCTGGTTCACACCGACAGCGGGCGGGCCGCAGCCCGACGCCAGTCGCGTTCGCGTCGTTGACAGCGGGCAGACCCTCGCGCTGGGGGACTATGAGGCCGCCGCCAGCGCCATCCTCTTCGAATTCGACCCTGACTACCGTCAACGCGCGAAGAAGCGCGCATTGGCCCGAGACACCACCTTTGGCGGCTCGCTGAGACGGCTTCGCCTCCAGAAGGGCCTGGCTCGTAGCGACTTCGGTCCCCATCTTTCGGCGAAGACGGTGGGACGCATCGAGCGGGGCGAGGTCGAGAAGCCGCGTGGCAGGACTCTCGCTTTGCTTGCGAAGAAGCTCAAAGTCCCGGTCGACGAGATCGCGAGCTACTGACGCCTAGAGCCGGCCGAGCCGGCGCCGACGACGATGGAGTCAAAGCTCGGTTGGTCCATTTTTTCCCCCGGCGATGTTGCATTGGCCACAAGTGCTGCACCCAAGTGAGCGCAGCGTTGCGTGGTGCGTCAAGTGAGGGCCGAGTCCCGGATGGGATTGCCAGCAATGCTTGCGGCTCCAACTTTTTGTGCCATATGGTACGCAAAAAAATAGAACCGCAGTTGACGTTGGTCCGACACTGGAGTTATATTGCCCCGCACGCGCCTTCCGGCGCGCTCTGCTCTTTGCATCGTCCATCCGACATCCCATCGCGCCCGGCCGTAGTCGGGCCGGCATCTCCGGCCGAGTGAAAACCAACATCTGAACCATCTTAACTATCGAAATCGCTGGCGAACCCAATGGCTGGTGGGTCGGCTTCCGTGCACCACAACGAAAGTCCGGCGGAAATGCCGATAATGCCGCAAAATCATCTCGCCGCGCCGGAACGCACCTTGAGCGTATTCAGACCGCAGACCTGCCGTAGTACAGCGTCACGGCATGCCTGGCTTCGGCGAAGAACAGCCAGCGCTCCACGAAGATCCCGGACATGCCGAGCGCCGCGGCGAGGAACGCCGCGATGGAGGCCGGCCAACCCGAGGCGAGGAGAGGAACGATCGACAACAGGAAAGCCAGGCCATAGCCCGCGACGAGCGCTATCCTTCTCAGCTTGATCGAGTGCTTGCGGGCGATCGCGAAGCCCATTTCCTTCAGAAGGTAGTTCTGCGAGGTATGCGGCGCCTCGAAGAGGCGGACCTCGCCCAGGTGACCCAGTCCCGTCGCGGTTCCGGACGTAGCGGTTGCCGGTTGGCCATCGATGAAGCGCCAGTAGCCAAGCTTGGCGATGGCTGCCATCGCGACCGCCGCCACGGCAAGCGCGCTCACTCCCCGATGGGGCCCGAACAGCTGAACGACCAGGGCAAGCAGCAGGGCGCCGCTCATCAAGGCAGCCAGAAGATAGTTCGGCAGCACCCACCCGTTGTGCCAGCGCGGGATCGGCTTGAGCGACCGGTAGATCATCGCCGTGCAACAGACGGTCACGACGGCGCAAAGCGTGGCGAAGGGCCCGGCG
>JAEWIV010000170.1 GCA_023386865.1 Pseudomonadota bacterium | reverse complement strand
GGGCCCGGTGGTCGGCGCGGCGGCGAGCTTCCAGCCGGCGATGCCGCGCGACGCCGTCGATCGCGGACCGTGGTGGTCGATGTACGCCGATCCGACGCTCGACAGGCTGGCGGCGCAGATCGACATTTCCAACCAGACCCTGATCCAGGCCGAGGCGGCCTATCGCCAGGCCCGCGCCCTGGTGCGCCAGGACGCGTCCGGCCTCTATCCCACGGTCACCGGCAGCGCGGGCTACACCCAGAGCGGCAGCGGCTCGGGCTCGAGTCGCGCCGTCCAGGGCACCGTGGTCAATGCCAGCCAGGGCAGCGTCGGCCAATACAGTGCGGGCCCCGGCTTCAACTGGGAGATCGACCTGTGGGGCCGCATCCGCCGCCAGATCGAGAGCGATTCGGCGGCGGCGCAGGCGAGCGCGGCGGACCTCGCCAATGCGCGCCTGTCGGCGCAGGCCAACATGGCGATCAACTACTTCTCGATGCGCATCTCCGAGCAGCGCATGCGGGTCTACCAGGCGTCGGTCGCGGCCTACACGCGTTCGGTCGAGATCGTGCAGAACCAGCTCGACGCCGGCATCGTGAGCCGCGTCGATCTCGCCCAGGCGCAGACCCAGCTCGAGCAGACGCGCGCCCAGCTCGTCGCCGAGAACATCACCCGCGCCACGTTCGAGCATGCCGTCGCCGTGCTGGCCGGCAAGGCGCCGTCGGAGCTCAGCGTCGAGCCCGGTCCGCTGCCTCCGGAAATACCGACCGTCGAGCCCGGCCTCCCCTCGACCTTGCTCGAGCGGCGGCCCGACATCGCCGCGGCCGAGCGCCAGATGGCCGCGGCCAACGCCCAGATCGGGGTCGCCCAGGCCGCCTACTATCCCAACATCTCGCTCGCCAGCACGATCACCCTGATCGGCACCAGCCTGAATGCGCTGCTGACCCTCAGCAACGCGGTGTGGTCGGTCGGGCCGCAGATGGCCGGCACGCTGATCGACGGCGGCGCGCTGAAGGCCCAGGTCGAGGGTGCAAGAGCGCGCTACGATTCCCAGGTCGCGCTCTATCGCCAGACCATCCTGGTCGCCTTCCAGCAGGTCGAAGATGCGCTGGTCCAGCAGCGCGTGCTGGAGCAGCAGGAGAAGGTGCAGCGCGCCGCCGTCGCGGCCGCCCGCGACGCCGCGCGCCTGTCGCTCAACCAGTATCGTCTGGGCACGGTGCCCTACACGACGGTGGTGCAGACCCAGACCGCGGCGCTGTCGGCCGAGCAGGCCCTGCTCACCGTCCGCCTGAACCGTCTGACCGCCAGCGCCAATCTCGTGCTGGCGCTGGGCGGCGGCTGGCGCGACACCGACCTGCCGGCGCCCTATCCGATCGGCGGCCTCGACCAGAAGCCGCAGCCGCCGATGCCGACGCCGCAGAGCCTCACGCCGGAGAAGCCGTGGTGGCGGTTCTGGTGAAGCCATAGCCGGCGATTCGAAAAGTCGCGGCTGATATGCTAGGTAATGCGTAAACTATGTATCGCCTTACCAGAGGGCATCATGAGCGCGACTGTCACCAGCAAGGGGCAGATCACGATCCCCAAACGGGTCCGCGATCTCCTCGGCATCAAGCCGGGAAGCCTTGTCGATTTCGAACGTAGCGAGGATGGTCGTATCGTTCTGGTTAAAGTCGGAAAGAAGCAGCGCTCCAGCCGTTTTTCCCGCCTGCGCGGACATGCAGGAAAGGGCCTCAGCACCGACGAAATCATGGCCATGACGCGCGGCGGGCGCTGACGTGACCTTGGTCGACACCAACGTCCTGCTCGACTTGGTGACCGATGATGCGAAGTGGTCCGACTGGTCGCTGGCCAAGCTGGAGGAAGCGGCATTGGCCGGACCAATCTGCATCAATGACATCGTCTACGCCGAGGTATCCATTCGATACAGGCGGATGGAGGAGCTTGACGAGATGCTCGCAGAGGCATTGATCGACATCGCGCCAACACCGCGGCCGGCGTTGTTTCTCGCGGGCAAGGCGTATCGCCAATACCGTGCTTCCGGCGGTACGCGATCCGGCGTCTTGCCGGATTTCTTCATCGGGGCGCATGCCGCAGTGGCTGGCTGGCCGTTGCTTACGCGCGACGCCGGACGTTATCGCAGCTGTTTTCCCAAGATCACGCTTGTCACGCCTGCCGACTGATGCCCGGAAGGCTAAAGTGTGAGGATGGCCGATCCGGAGATCCGCAAGATCATCCATATCGACATGGACGCCTTCTACGCGTCCGTGGAGCAGCGCGACGATCCCGAGTTGCGCGGCAAGCCCGTGGCCGTGGGCGGCCGCCAACGCGGTGTCGTCATGGCGGCCTCGTACGAGGCGCGCAGGTTCGGCGTGCGCTCGGCCATGCCGACGGCGACGGCGAGGCGGCTCTGTCCTGAGCTGCTGCTCGTGAAGCCGCGCTTCGACGTCTACAAGGATGTGTCGCGCCAGATCCGCGAGATCTTCCTGGAGTACACGCCGCTCGTGGAACCGCTGTCGCTCGACGAGGCCTATCTCGACGTCACCACCAACCTCAAGAACATGCCGCTGGCCAGCGACATCGCCCGCGAGGTCCGCGCCCGCATCCTGGAGCGCACCGGCCTCACCGCTTCTGCCGGCATCTCCTACAACAAGTTCCTGGCCAAGCTAGCCTCCGACCACCGCAAGCCCAACGGGCAGACGGTCATCCGACCCGAGAAGGGCGCGGCCTTCGTCGAGGAGCTGCCGGTTGCGAGATTCCACGGCATCGGCCCGAAGACCGCGGAGAAGATGAATCGGCTGGGCATCCACACCGGCGCCGATCTCAGGGCGCAGTCGCTGGAATTCCTGGAACAGTATTTCGGGAAGGCCGGCACCTGGTACTTCGCCATCGCCCGTGGCCAGGACGACCGGCGCGTCGTGCCCAACCGGCCGCGCAAGTCGGTCGGCTCGGAGACGACCTTCATGGAGGATCTCGGCCGGCCGGCCGAGGTCGAGCAGGGTGTGGCCTCGGTGCTCGACGATGTCTGGTCCTACTGCGAGCGCACCGGCGTCCTGGGCCGCACCGTCACGGTCAAGATCAAGTATGCCGATTTCCAGATCGTGACGCGCAGCCGGACGCTCAACGAGCCCGTCACCAGCCGCGAGATGCTCGAGCGCACCAGCGTCGACCTCGTGCGTTCGATCTTCCCGCTGGAGAAGCGCGTCCGCCTGCTCGGCGTCTCCCTGCACAACCTGCAGCTCCACGGCGAGCCGGTGGCCGAGCTGCAGATGACGCTGGAGTTTTGATCTTACCGGACCGCGGGCCGGGTGACCCGCGGTCCGGCAAGATCAGACACCGACTTCGGCGACCACCTTCTTGAGCATCGCGGCGTCGGGATAGACACCCAGGCCGGCCTGCACGTTGTCGCGCATGTGCTCGGGCTTGCCGGTGCCGGGGATGACGCAGGTCACCGCCGGGTTGGCCAGCACGAACTTCAGCAGCACTTGTGCCCAACTCGTGCAGCCGATTTCCGCAGCCCAGTCGGGTAGCTTGCGCGCCAGAAGCTTGCGTAGAAGCCCGCCACCGCCGAACGGCTGGTTGACGATGACGGCGATGCCGCGTTCGGCCGCGAGGGGCAGCAGGCGGCGTTCGACGGCCCGGTCGTCGAGCGCGTAGTTCAATTGCACGAAATCCCACTTCTCTGCGCGCATCACCGCTTCCAGCTCGTCATGGGCGCTCTGCGTGTAGTGGGTGATGCCGAGATAGCGGACGCGCTTGTCGGCCTTCCAGGCGCGCAAGGTCGGCAAGTGCGCGCGCCAGTCGAGCAGGTTGTGGATCTGCATCAGCTCGACATGGTCGGTCTTGAGCAGCGACAGGGAGCGGGTCATCTGCGCGATGCCGCTGTCGCGGCCCGAGGTCCACACCTTGGTGGCGATGAAGGCCTTGTCGCGCGTGCCGGCGGCCGCCAGCAGGTCGCCGACGACGCCCTCGGCCGCGCCATACATCGGCGAGGTGTCGATGACCGAGCCGCCGGCCTCGAACAGCACGGCGAGCACCTCGGCGAGCGGCGCGCGTTCCTCGGCGCGGCGGCCGACGTCGAAGGTCCGCCAGGTGCCGCAGCCGACCACGGGCAGCATCTCGCCGGAGGAGGGGATCTTGCGCTGCTGCATGCGGGTTCCTGTCTGCGCGTACACCGGCCTGACGGCGCGTCCGGCTGCCAGCACGGCGGCGCCGGCAAGCCCCAGCAGGGTGGAACGCGTCAAGGTCATGTCACGCCAGCGAGATCTGGAAGCCTTGTCCGGAGACGCGGACATCGGCGGGGCGTCCATTGAGGGTCACGCGCGGCGGCTCGGCAAGTCCCGAGATCGTGAAGGATCGCGCAGCGCCGGCCTCCTGTCCGGGCTTCAGGGCGTGGCTGATGTCGCAGGCCCTGTGCTGCGGCCGGTATTCGAGGCGCAGCAGCCCCACCTTGCCGTCGGCGCGGAACACCGCGCCGTCGCGCGCCGTCAGGCTGAAGGCCTGCAGGTCGGGCAGGGGGTTGTATCCCACCACCGCACCGCTCACCGGATCGGCGATCAGGTAGGCTTTGCGGCCCGGCTCGCTCGACAGCACGGCGCCCGCCTTCTCCAGCCGTCCGGTCGTGCCCTGCTGCGCCCAGCTCGTGTCGCGCTCGAGGCCGGCCGGCAGGTAGGGCCACGAGCCGTTCAGCCGTCGATAGGGGATGGCCCGCTCCTGGGCGCCGGGATCGAGCGCGAACTGATCGGAGCTGGACTGGCCGAAATCCGTGGTGAAGCCGGCTTCCATCAAGTCGCCGCCGCTGCGATAGGCGACGTCGAGCTGGCGCTTGCCCTCGCTCCATTCCGCCTCGAGATCGGCCGCGGCGATGTGGCGGGCGAAGGCCTCGAAGCTGCCGTGCTGCGCCGCGTCGCCGATCTCCAGCACCAGCCCGCCATAGGTGCGCGACGTGACGGCGCGCAGGTCGAGGCTGCTCGCCGCGACGGGCTGCTCGCGCTTGAAGTTGAAGAAAGAGACCGTGAGGGCCGGCGCCACCATGGCGCCCGTCGGCTCGGCCTTGGCGGCGATGCCGGGCGCGATCTCGATCGCGGCGTCGCGGCCGAGGTCGGATGCGGGCAGCGGCAGCAGGGCGAGATAGGTCACGCCGTCGTGGATCAGGACCCGGTGTCCCGCCTCGAGCCGGTGCGGAAAGGACTCGATCTTCCGGCCGTCGGCATGGAGCGTCCAGGTCCTGGGCTCGGCGAAGTTCCACAGGCCGACCACGGTCGCGAGCCGGCTCACGCCCTGATCGCCGAGGGCGGCCAGGAACCTGTCGCGGTTGGTGTGGGGCTTGGCGAAGACGATGGCGCGGTTGCGGCTCTGGTAGGTGAGCGTGAGGCCGGCCGAGGTCGCAATGCCTTCGCGTGTCGTCGTGAGATCGGGTTCGTTGGCCGCATAACGCACGGTGAGCGTGCCGAGATCCTCCATGCGCGTCGCCGTCCTCGGCGCGCGCACCCATTGCGCCATCACGTCGACGGTGCGGCCACGGATGTCGGTGCTGGCCAGCCCGTGCCAGGCGCCGAGCCAGGCGCGGCGCCACAGCGGCGGCTTGAAGTTGCCGCGCACGGTCTCGACCGACGTCTCCTCGAACGGCAACGGCTTGTCGTCGATCAGATCCGCCGCCCACTCCGGCGCCCATGGCGACTGCAGGCTCTGCATCGCCGCGCGACCCGGCGGGAAGTCGTAGCCCCACACCGGCATGCCCTGCGCCGTCGCGTCCGCCGGCTCGTCGAGATAGTTCGCCGCCCCCTTCTTCGACGACGCATGCACTGCCGCATAGACGCCGTCCTGCTCGACCAGCACCCCGCTGAGGCGCGCCCGGCCCGACGAGGACACGAAGCGGCGCAGCCTGGGGTGATGCACGCTTATCAGCATCTCCATGGTGCGGTCGACCAGGATGCGGCCCATCAGCCGGTCGATCGGCAGCGGCGCGTGGTCGGCGAACATCTTCTGCGCGCTGAGCGTGATCGAGAGATAATAGTGGTCGAGCATCTCCTGTGTGGTGCCGTCGAGGAACGCCCAGAAACGCAGCGGCAGCGCCTCCAGCCCGTGCCGTCCGTCGGCCATCGGCCAGGCGCCGTCGATCATGGCGCCGCCCAGCAGCGCGCCCATCGCCGCCGTGTGATTGAAGTTCTGCGTGCTGACCGCGAAGTTGTAACCGTCGCGGAAGAACGAGGCGCGGCCGCGCCAGTCGTGATTGCGCCGCCAATAATCGAGGGCATCGCGGCTCTGCGGATGCACGAAGGCGCTGGTCTCGAGGTCGGGCTGCAGCCAGGCGCGCCAGTAGTTCTTGGCGTGGTCCTGCACCGGCGCCGGCAGCAGATCGCGGAAGACGTGCCACACGAGGAACTCGTCGGCGATCTCCCAGCCCAGCCAGTAGCGCGGCGGGATCGCCAGCATCTCGCGCAGCCGCGCCTGGTAGGCCTTGTAGCCCTCCTCGCCCGCGACCTCGGACCAGCTGCTGACGCGATCGCCGCCGACCTTGCGGAGCTCGCCGATGCGCGCGAGCCGCCAGTCCTGTCCCGCCTGCGGGCCCGGCGCGAGGGCCCGTGCCGCGCGCTCGGCGACCTCCCGAGGGGTGAACATCACGGCGGTCGGCCGCGACCCGTCGGCCGTGGGCAGCGCCTTGCGGTCCGGTCGGGCTGGCAGGGCCACGGCGACGGTGCCGCCGCCTGCGATCGGCCTGAAGGTCAGCAGCAGCCTCGGGATGGCGAAGCGCAAGCCATGGCCGCCCGTCGGCATCGCCCATTCGTAGGCGTCGGCCTGGCGATAGCGCGAATCGTAGGTCTCGACCTTGGCGATCAGGAAACCGCACTGCTCGAGCATCAGCAGTCGGCCGCCGGCATCTTGGGCCAACACGTCGGTCGCCAGCAGCCTCGTGATGTCGAAGCGTGCCTCACGTGCCGCGAACGACAGCTCCTGCGGCGCCATCAGGCCGGCGAAGCGGTCGCGCTCGGGATCGGTGGCGCCGTAGCGCGACCAGTAGCGGCGGCCGTTGACGCTGGCATTGAAAGTGGGGCCGGCAGCCTCGTCGGCGATCCAGGGCTGGCGCAGCGGCCAGGCCTGGACATGCCAGGTCGGCGGATTCTCGGTCCAGAGCTTCTCCCCCAGCGCCGGCCGGCAGGTGTAGCCGCTCGGCAGGATCTCATAGCCGTCGTACTGCAACGAGAGCTCCGCCTTCAACAGGGTCCTTCCCCGACGCAGGATGATGGCGATGGCATCGGCGGCGTCGGGGAAGCGCAGCAGCACCGAACGGTGCACGGCATCCACCGTCCGGCCGCCCACCATCGGCGTGTCCCATTCGCGGCCGTCGATGGTCGCGGTCTGGCTGTCGGTGACTTCTAAGAGCTCCTCGCCGCGTGCCTGCGTTGACAGCGGCCATGCAGCCGCCCCGGCGGCGGCGGCCGTGCGCAAGAAGCTTGCCCGCGTCAATCGAAAGGACATCGCACGGTCATTGTTCCGTCATGTCGCGGTAAGCACCAGCATGGAAAATGCCGATGCCACATTGATGCCGTACGCGCAGTATTTGCTCTTGTCCCGGACGGCTTCGGCAACCTCCACCATTGCCCTTCCCTCGGGCCGTGACCATGTCGAGCATGCACATCGATCGGGACAAGGAGATCAGCCCCATGATCCAGCACACTGTCCAGTACGAACCTTTCGTGGTCGAAGTCTGGGGCAAGCTTGCCGGTGTCGTCGTGAGGAAGGGCGATGCCTTCCGCTTCCATGCCATGGCCCCGCCGTTCGGCGAGCTCGATGGTGCGGAGTTCGCCAAGCCGGGCCTTGCCCGCCTGGCCGCGGCGCGGCTCGATCATTCGACCGACTACACGCGCGATAGCGGACGCTCCTTGGGCAGCGCCAACCACTGGGTCAGCAATCGGCCATTGTGATCCCGGAAGCGCGCCGCCAGCACGCGTGAGCTGGCGATGCGCTCGACCCGGAAGTTGCGCAGGTCCTTTCGCAGTTCGCACCAGGCGCCCACAAGGCTGACATCGACGTAATAGGCCATGGCCAGCGGCCAGATCGTGCGCCGCGTGCGACGGCCCTTCTCGTCGACATAGGCGATGCGCAGCTTGCGCCGGTCGCGGATGGCGGCACGCATCTGGGCCATGTCGACCTTGGGCGTCACGGCATCGCCGCGCGAGACGTAGACAGGTGCTTCGGCGACATGTCCGCGCAGGCTCTCCGGCAACACGACCGTCACCTTGTCGAGCACCCGCGCCGCCGCATGTTGCAGTTCGGGGTCGCGCACGCGCTGGACCATGCGCGCGCCCACCGCGATGGCCTCGATCTCGTCGATGGTGAACATCAGCGGCGGCAGGTCGAAGCCCTTGCGCAGCACGTAGCCGAGGCCGGGCGCGCCTTCGATCGGCACGCGGCGCGCCTGCAGGGTCGCCACGTCGCGGTAGATCGTGCGCACCGTGACCTCCAGCTCCTCGGCAAGCGCCGCCGCCGTCACCGGCTTGCGGGCGGTGCGGAGGACCTGGATGACGTCGAACAGGCGATCGGCGCGGCGCATTCCTCCTGACATAACGCTGTCAGGAGCGCTGCGCTAGGGTCGTCGCCATGGACATCCTCGCTGAGGCCAGCCCTGCGGACCGCGTCGTCGATCGGCCCGGCAGTCGTTGGCAGGGAACGGCGCTTATCCTGGCCTCGGCCTTCGCCTTCAGCACGGCCGGCCTGTTCACCCGACTGATCGAGACCGACGTCTGGACCATGCTGTTCTGGCGCGGCCTGTTCGGCGGACTGCTGATCGCGGGCTGCGTCATCTGGCGCGGTGGCACCGGTACCGTTGCCGCCATTCGCCGCATCGGCCGGCCGGGCCTGGTCGCTGCCGGCTGCTCGACCGCGGCCACCATCTGCTTCATCAATGCCTTGCACCGTTCATCACGGCGGCCATGGCCTGGGCGTGGACCGGCGCGCGCGAGCGGCGCACCACGCTGGTGGCAAGCGGCGTCGCGCTGCTGGGCGTCGTCGTCATGGTCGTGCCTACGTTCGGAACCGGCCGGTTGACGGGCAACCGGCTGGCCTTCGCCATGACCGTCCTGATCTCGGGCATGATGGTCGTGATGCGACATCATCGCGATGTCGACATGCTGCCTGCGGCGTCGCTGTCGGCCTTCCTGTGCGCCCTGGTCGTGTGGCCATGGGCGTCGCCTGGGTCAGTGACGATCTCCGACTTCATCTGGCTGGTCCTGTTCGGCACGACGCAGTTCGGGCTCGGCCAGCTCCTGCTCACGGTCGGCCTGCGCTCCGTATCGG
>JAEWIV010000167.1 GCA_023386865.1 Pseudomonadota bacterium | reverse complement strand
CGGCCCTCCGCCCCGACACGCACCTCGTCGCCGCTTGCCACCGGCATGAGGTCCTTCGCTGCGCTCAGGATGACAACTGTGCGCTTTATCGCATCCGCCGCATGGCTTTCGCCAGCGCACCAGCGCGGGGCAGGGATACGCTTTCGAGGCCGAGCCAATCGGCCATCAGCCTGAGTTCTTCGCGCGGCGGTCCTGCGACTTGGGCCGCGTCCTGGCCCTCCTCGAGATGGGCGGCATGGACCAGGAGCTTCGAGTTGGCGCGATCGGCCTTGAGGTCGACGCGTGCCACGAGCCGGTCGCCCAGCAGGAAGGGCAGCACATAGTAGCCGTGCGTGCGCTTGGCGACCGGCGTGTAGATGCCGATGCGGTAGAAGAAATCGAAGATCCGGTGCGTTCGGTCGCGCTCCCAGATCAGCGGGTCGAACGGCGCCAGCAGCGCGCGTGCCTCGACCTTGCGCGGCTGGCGGGCCGCTGGGTGGAGATAGGCCGGCCTCTCCCAACTCTCGACCTCGACTGCCAGAAGGTCGCCGGCCTCGACCAGCTCGGCGAGCCGAGCCTTGGTATCGGCGACTCCCAGGCGAAAGTAGTCGCGCAGGTCGAACTCCGTGGCGACACCCAGCGCTTCGGCCGAGCGGCGCAGAAGCTCGCGCTGTGCCTCGGCAGCCGACGGCGTCGGCAGTCCCATGACGCTCGCCGGCAAGGCGCGCTCGGTCAGGTCGTAGACGCGCTCGAAAGTGCCGCGCCGCGTCGCCGTGGTGACCAGGCCCGCGAAAAACAGCCACTCCACCGCCAGCTTGCCGTCGTTCCAGCCCCACCAGGCGCCACGCCGCTCGCCACCATTGGACAGCTCGGATGCGGCGAGCGGGCCGCGATCAGCGATTTCACGCAGCACGTCGTCGATATATCCGGCCTTCTCCTGCCGGAACTGGTGCAGCTTGCCCTTGCCGTCGCCGGCGTTCTCGCGCGCACGCTGCATGCGCCATCGGAAAAGCGGATGGGCTTCGAGCGGAAGCAGGGACGCCTCGTGCGCCCAGAACTCGAACAGCCCTCGCTGGCTCTTGCGGCCCCAGGCGATGCGGTCGAGGTGTTGGCTGTCGTAGTTGCCCAGCCGTGAGAACAGCGGCAGGTAGTGCGCCCGTGTCAGTACGTTCACCGAGTCGATCTGCAGCAAGCCCAGCCGGTCGATGGCGCGCCTGACATGGCCGACGTTGGTTGCGCCGTCGGGACGCGCGCTGGAGAATCCTTGAGCGGCGAGGGCAATGCGCCTCGCGGCGGCGGCAGAGATCGATTGGCGCTTACCGGACACGGCCCACCATAGCGCACGCCGCGGGTTCAGCGCGACGCGTCGCACGGGTTCTGTCTCACGTAGTCGGACAAGTAGGGATAGAACTGCCGGCCGCCGACGCCCCACGCCATGTCCTTCGGGTCGACGCGCAGACGGTCGGGGAATTTCAGCTTGTCCTTTTCGTTGTTGAGACGGACGAAGACGCCGACGATGCGCGTGGGCGCGGTCACTTCGACGCCGAGCAGCTTGCCGGCGTTGAAGGATGGCTGGCAGCGAAAGATCGGGCTGCCCGACGTGCCGTAAACGCCGTTGGTCATGTGCAGGAAGAACTCGTCGCCGGCGACCTTGGTGGGAAAGAATCGCCGCATCGCCCCCCAGACGTAGACGTCCGGATCAAGCGTGCCGCGGCCGGCCTTGCCCTCGTCGTTGTGGCTGAAGCCGTAACTACAATGCGGCGTGAAGCCTGCGCTCGAAGCGACCGTATCGGCATCGTCGAAGCCGAACCGGCCGTATTTCTCGCCTGGCGGGGGGCCGCTGCGCGCCGCGATCTGGCCGAAGGCGACATCGATGTCGGGATCATGCGGCTTGGGGTCGGCCTTGGCATCGTCATGGCCGGCGCGAACGTTGCGGATCTGGTAGCGTTGGCCATCGCTGGCTTCGAACTGAAAGCTGCCGGCTTTGCCCAGGCCGCAGCGCCGGGCCGTCACCAGGGTGCAATTGTTGACCAGGAACGCCGTGCAGACCGTGCGGCTGCCGCCATCGGCATAGGTCCATTTGCCGACTGCCGTGTAAGGATAGGCGAGGGAGACTTCGATACGTCGCGGACCGCCGAATTGCTGGGCCACGGACACGACAGGCAGCGAGACAAGGAGAAGGGCGGCAAGACAGAGGGTTTTGCGAAGCACGGCACGACAGTAGTCCAGGTACCGCGACGCCGGCCATTGGGATAAGCCGCGCTAGCGCGCCTCGATGCGGGCTATTGCTTTCTTCACCGCTTCGGCCTGCCGGTTCGAGATGTGGCCGTTGGCCTTGAACTCTCGCGATACCTTGCGCAGGAACGGGCTCTCGTCGGCCAGCGCCTCCGCCCGTTTCATCAGGGCTTCGTGGATATGCGCCGGTCCGCGTTCCCGCGCGGCCGTCCGCGCGCGGTAGATGCGGATGCCGACCGCCACCACCAGGGCCGCGGCGGCCGCGATCAGGATCTCCGTCCATCGGATCATCGGTCAAGCTCGCGTGATGCGCACGGAGGCATCCTTGCGCCGGTCGAGGTCGGGCAGCAGGTCGAGGCCAAGCCCCGGCTTCATGTTCACCGTGACCTCGCCTCTGCTGATCGGCGGCACTTCGGTGACAAGCTCGGTGTACCAACCGGTGTAGAAGGCGCGCACGCTTTCCTGGATCAACGCGTTGCGCGCGTGCAGCGAGAAGTGGCAGGAGGCGGCATAGACGACCGGGCCCGTGCAGTCGTGTGGCGCGACCGGGACGTGCCAGGCTTCGGCCAGGGCCGCGATCTTGCGTGCCTCCGAGAGGCCGCCGCACCACGAGAGATCGAGCATCGCCACGCCGGCCACCCCGGTCTCCAGGTACTCGCGGAAAGAATGGCTGTAGGCCAGCGTTTCCGAAGCGCATATCCATGCCTTCGAATGCTCGGCATAGGCCTTGAGATCGGCAAGGTTGTCGAGGCGCAGCGGGTCCTCGTGCCAATAGGTTTCGAACGGGGCGAGCGCGCGGGCGAGCCGCTGGGCCATCGGCAGGCTCCACAACGAATGGAACTCGACCATGATGTCCATGCTATTGCCGACCGCCTTGCGGATCTTGGCAAACGGTTCCAGCGCCGCGTCGAGCTCCGCCGGCGAGATGTCCCAGCCCGCTGTCCGCTCGGCCGCGATGTCGAACGGCCAGATCTTCATGCCGGTGATACCCTGCTCGAGCAGCGACAGGGCAAGCTCGTCGGCGCGATGCAGGAACGCCTCGAGGTCCTCGTAAGGGCCCTGCGTGTTGCCGACGCCCCAATTGGCAACGGCTTGGCTGCGCTCGTCGCGGATGTACTTGTAGCCGGCGCAGGTATTGTAGACGCGGATACGATCGCGGCTCATGCCGCCCAGCGCCTCGCAGACCGGCCGGCCGCTCGCTTTGCCGAACAGGTGCCACAGGGCGATGTCGATCGCCGAGTTGCCGCGCGTCTCCACGCCCGTGCCGCGCCAGCCGAGGTAGTTGACGAGGTCCCGGTTGATCCACTCGATCTGGATCGGATCGCGGCCGATCAGCTTGGGCGCGGCGCTTTCGTGGATGTAGGCCTCGACCGCGGCCGCTCCCATGAACGTTTCGCCCAGGCCGGTCAGGCCTTCGTCGGTCCTGAGCCGAATCCAGACGAGGTTGGGGAACTCGCCCAGCCGGACGGTTTCGACGGCGGTGATCTTCACGCCAGCACCATCTCGGCGCGCTGCGCCATCGCCAGCAGCGGACGGTCGTGCAGGCGCGGCGCCACGATCTGCAGCCCGACCGGCAGGCCGTCGCGGCCGCTGCCGCACGGTATCGAGATGCCGGGAACCAAAGCGAGGTTGAACAGCGGTGTGAATGCGGCGTGGCCGCGCGGGCCGACCTCGCGGTTCTCGATCCGCTTGGGATAGACCTGCTCGACCGGCCAGGAAACGCAGGCGGTCGTCGGCGTGAGGAGATAGTCGTAGTCGGTGAAGAACTGCGCCACCGCGCGGGCGCAGGCGTCGGCGAAGCGGAAGGCCGCCACGACATCCGTCCCGGGGACGCTTCGTCCGCGCTCGATCAAGCCCGCAATGTTGTCGCCGAACAGGTCCTTGTGCCTGGCGTGCTGCTCGCCATACAGAAGCGCCGACGCCGCCGCATTGACGGCCGAGAACGCCGTCTCGCTCGTTCCCTCCGGCCAAGTGACGTCCGCCTCCTCGATCCGCCAGCCCGCGGCACGCAGACGGGCGATCGCCGAGTCGAATGCCGTCATCACATCAGGATCGACCGCGACATCGAGGCCCAGCCGCGGACTGACGGCGATGCGCGGAACGGATGGCGGCGGCACGTCGAGCAGGGCCACCGAATGCGGATCACGCCGATCGGGCCCCGCCATGACCTCGAACGCGACCTTGGCGTCGGCTACCGACCGCCCCATCGGCGCCGTCACGCCATAGAGCGGTCCGTACGCGCCACCGAAGCCGAAGGGCGAGGGGATGGCGCCGGCGGAGGTTTTCAACCCGACGACGCCGCAGTGCGAAGCGGGTCGGCGGCCCGAGCCGCCGCCGTCCGTGCCGAGGGCGATCGGCGTGTATCCCGCTGCGAGCGCCGCCGCTGCCCCACCTGACGAGCCGCCGGGCGTGAGTGCCGGGTTCTGTGGATGGCGAGAGGGACCGTAGACCTTGTTCTCGGTGTGGCCCTTAGCGGCCATTTCCGGCGTGTTGGTCATGCCGAGGAAGACGCCCCCCGCGGCTTTCAGGCGCTCGACCGCGACGGCATCGCGCGGCGGCTTGAAATCCTTCCAGAGCAGCGAGCCATTGGTGACGCGTCGGCCCTGGACCCAGGTCGTATCCTTCACGGTATAGGGCACGCCCAGGATGGGCCCGTCGAAGCCATGCTTGCGGCGGGTATCGACGGCATCGGCGGCAGCGCGGGCTTCGGCCGGGTCGAAGTCGACGATGGCGGTGAGCGACCCGTTTGTCGCCTCGACGCGGGCGATGGCCGCTTCCGCGACGTTGCGGGCGCTCGTTCTGCCGGCGCGGATGGCCGATGAAATGGCGCCCGCACCCTGATCCAGCAAATCGGTCATAGTTTTGTCATACCGGTCTGCGCCGCGACGTTCCAGACTGGGCCTCGATCGGTCGCGGAACGCCAGTTTCGACGGTCGAACCCGAGGTAATGGGAGCGTGCGATCATGCTGGCGCGGCGCCTTCTGGGGGGCCTGAAGGTCCTGGTCGTAGAGGACAACCTCCTGCTGGCCGAAGTCACCAGGCTCCTGCTGGAGGATAACGGCTGCGCGGTGGTCGGCCCGGCGGGATGGCTGAAACGCGGCCTTGAACTCGCGCAGGGCGAGCAGCTCGATGGGGCGATCCTGGACATCAACCTGCATGGCGAGATGAGCTTCCCCATTGCCGAAGTGCTGAGCGCCCGGCGCGTGCCGTTCGTCTTCGTCACCGGATACGAGGATCGCAGCATCGTCCCGATGGCCTTCCGCTCGGCGCCGCGCCTGGACAAGCCGGTGACCGACGAGCTTCTGCTCGAGGCGATCGTCGCGGCATTCGCCGAGAAACGCGTGAACGGCGACCCACAGGCGGACATGTTATTGTCGGCAGAGCATGCCGCTGGAGAGCGATCTCTACGCGCCGGTGAAGGCGCTGCTCGAGGGACAAGGATACGCCGTTAAGGGTGAGGTGCGCGGCTGCGACGTGGTCGGCGTGCGCGGCGGGGAGCCGCCCGTCATCGTCGAGTTGAAGCGGGTGTTCGGCCTTGGTCTGGTGCTGCAGGGGGTTGATCGCCTGACTCTCAGCGACCGCGTCTATCTCGCCGTCGGCCAATGGCCCAAGCAAATGAAGCACGTGAAGAAGCTGTGCCGGCGCCTCGGCCTTGGCCTGTTGGTGGTGGCGCGCGAGCGAGCCGACGTGGTGCTCGATCCGGTGCCGTACAGGCCGCGCACCGACAAGCGCAAGGCCGGCCGGCTGCTCGGTGAGCACAGCCGCCGCGTCGGCGATCCCAACCTCGGAGGCAGCGCCATGCGCGCGCCGCTGATGACGGCGTACCGACAGGAGGCGCTTCGTTGTGCGGCACTGCTGGCCAGCAATGGCCCGATGAAGCTCGCCGCGCTGCGCATCGCCGCCGACGCACCGCGCGCCGCGAGCATCCTGAGGGACGACTTCTACGGCTGGTTCGAGCGTGTCGAGCGCGGCGTCTACGCCCTGACGCCGGCCGGTCGGCGCGGGCTCGACGACTACGACAGCGCGGCCCGGCCGCCCTCCTGAGCCGTCTGCGCCGTGCTGCAACCATCCGCAGCATTGGGCATTATCCGGCTCCATGCGCACGCTCGAGATCGTCCACCACACGCGATATGACTATTCGTCGCCGGTGACGTTGGGCGACCACCGGCTGATGTTCAGGCCCCGCGACAGCCATGACCTGCGCTTGTTGCACACCGGCCTGGCGATCGAGCCGACGGCTTCGGTGCGGTGGATCCACGACCCGTTCGGCAACTCGATCGCCATCGCTTCCTTCGAGGGCGAGACCCGATCGCTGGAACTCACCAGCACGATCCGCCTTGAGCATTTCGCGTTGCCGCTGGAGCTGCCGCCGATCGAGTCGTATGCGCACACCCTGCCTTTCAGCTATCTCGCCGAAGAGGCGCCTGATCTCGCGCGCTATCTCGAGCGGCACTATCCCGATCCCAACGCGATGGTCAGCAACTGGACCAAGCAGTTCCTCGAGGGCGAAGGCGGCGCCGAGACGTTCGCTGCGCTCACACGCATGTGCAAAGGCATCCAGGAGGGTCTGAAATACTGCATGCGCTTCGAGCCCGGCACGCAGCCGCCGGCGGTGACATTGGAAACCGGGACCGGCACCTGCCGCGACTACGCCCTGTTGATGATGGAAGGCGCCCGTGCGCTCGGCCTCGCGGCCCGGTTTGTCACGGGCTATCTCTACGATCCGGCGCTGGACGGGGCCGAGGCTAGCCCGGCCTATCCGCACGCCTGGATCGAAGTCTATCTGCCGGGCGCCGGCTGGGTGGAGTTCGACCCGACCAACGGCATCATCGGAACGGAGCGGCTGATTCGTGTCGCCGTCGGCCGCGATCCCGATCAGGCGATGCCGATCAAGGGCAGTTTCACCGGCGCCACCGATGTCATGGTCACCGCGACGGTCGATGTGCAGGTGAGGGCATTGGGTACGGTTCAGGCGACAGCCATTGCGCCGCCGGCGCCGGCTCCCAGCAGCTAGGCATGCTTCGACACACGCCTTATCGCGCATTTTAAGATAATTTCAGGTAAAATGCGACAAAGCCTCTGCCGACAGGCAAGGCGTGTGAACGAGGGAAGGCCGACCACTTGAACGCGATGGCTTGGGTGCTGCGTGGCCTTTTGGGCGTCGGTGGGACCTTCCTCGCCGTCGTCGCCTGGCCGGTGGCGGATGGCGCCTGGCAAGCGCAGAAGGCCGATGCCGTCGTCTTCGAGCTGCGTACCGGCCAGCCTCTGCAGCTTGCCCGGGTGCAGGCCGGGATCGTCGCCCTCGATCGCGCGGTAGCGGCCGATCCGGTGGCCGGCCGCAGGCTTGGGCGGTCGGAGCTGCTGGCCGGCGCTGCGGTGGTTCCCGATCTGCCGGTGGACAAGCGGCAACGCGACATCTGGATGAAGCAGGCGCTGGCCGACCTCGACTTCGCCCTTGGCAATGCGCCGGCGCGCAGCGTCGGCTGGGCGCGGCTGGCCGCGGTTCGACAGGCAATCGACGGCACCTCGGCCCAGGTCGTTGCGGCGCTGATGATGTCGATCGACACCGCACCGATGATGGAAGTGCTGTGGCCGGCGCGCCTGCAGCTCATCCTCGACAACTGGCAGTTCTTCACGCCGCAGGAGCGCGAGCGCATCGCCGCCTACGTCGTGATGAACTGGCGGGTGAGCCCGGACAGGTCGTGGTTCGCGCGGGTGGTTCGCTCGCCGATCGACGAGCTTTTCGTTCGCTACTTCGTCCGCGACGAGCCGAACGCGCAAGAGGAACTGTCGAAATGGCTCACGCGCCTCAGAAAGAAATAGTCTTCGAGGCCAGCGACGCAGGCGGGCGGCGGCAGTCGCCACTGTCCGTCGTCCGCGGCCTCGTCGACTGGATGATGGCGGCGTTGCTGTTCGCTGCCGTGTCGTTCGCCGCACTGCCGATGGGCGCCAATCGCGATTGGGCGTGGGCGCCGATTGCCGTGGTGATCGGCGGGCTCGCGGTCGTCATTGCGGCGGTCTCCCGCCGGGGTTTCGAGGTAAGCGAGGCCGAACGCAAGCCGCTGATCGCCCTTGTCGCCTGCTTCGCCCTGTTCGTCCTGTTCGGCTTGTTCCAGACGTCGGCGCTGGCGCCGCTGTCGGGCAGCGCCTGGCTCTATGAAGCGGCCGCTCGACTGCTCGGTGGCGCCCACGCGCCTGTTCCGACCCTGGCGATCGACCTGACGCGCAATACGCTGCTCAAGTGCCTTACCTGCGGCGCGATCTTCCTCGCGGCACGAGCGCTCTGTCGCGACCGTGATCGAGCGCGCCTGTTGCTGTTGCTATTCGTCGTCGGCGCCGTCCTCGTCGTCGCCTACGGCATTCTGATGCAGGTGACGGTGCATTCCTGCTACGTCGGCGGCTACCTGAAGAAGGTCGACCCCTACGATCCGGCGACCGGCCGGTGCGTCATGTCCGGCACGTTCGTGAGCAGCAACTCGTTCGGCTGCTACAGCGGCATGGGCATGGTGGCGGCGATGGCACTCGTGTTCGCCGGCCGCCGGCGCAAAGGCGACATGCCTTACGGCTACGACGAGGACGATCGGGACAGCGTCGCCTCCTCGCTGACGGGCTTTCGCGTCGCCATGCTTGCCTGCTGCCTGTTGCTGCTGGGCGGGCTGCTATTCTCCGCCTCGCGCGCCGGCCTTGCCGCGACCATGGCGGGCGCCGGTCTCCTGGCCGTGATCATGCTGCGTGGTCGCTGGCGCTCCCGGCCCGACCTGGTACGCATCTTTGTCGTCGTCAGTGTGCTCGTCGGCGCCGTCGTGCTGGCCATCGCCGGGAACACGATCTTCCACAAGGCGCTTTACGCCAGCGACGGCAGCGACCGCGTCAAGATCTGGCTGGCCTCCCTGCAGGCCATCGGGATGTCGCCGTGGCTCGGCTGGGGGCTCGGTGGGTTCGCCGACGTCTATGGCATCGTCCAGCCCACCAGCATGCCGATCGCCAACGATCTCGCCCATTCCACCCCGCTCGAGACCATGGTGGAGGTCGGCGTCCCCGTGGCGCTGGTGGGGTTCGCCGTCGTTCTCATCCCCTACGGCATCTCGCTGCATGGCGCGATCATCCGACGGCGGGCGCACCGCTACCTGCCGGCAGCCGCCTTCGCGGTGGCGACGGTGCCCATCCTTCATTCGCTGGTCGATTTCAGCCTGCAAATGCCCGCGATCGGTTTCGTTGTCAGCGCCCTGCTGGGCATGGGCTGGGCCCAGGCCTTCGGCCGCAGGGAAAGGTCCCGGACCGCCTTCACGCCATGGGAATAGTTCAACTGTACTCATGTGGAGTGCAAACAGTATGCTGGGGGTATACGGATGGCACCACTAATTGCATGAAGCCAATCACCCCGACCGGACAGGTCGCTGACGGTCGGCACGATACAGCGTGGGAGGATGTCGGCGTGCGCACAGCGATCCCGGTCGCGCAAAAGGCCTTCTCGATCGAACGCCCGCTGAATGGCTCGCGGGGGATGCGGTCGGCGCCGCAGCGCTTCGTAGAGACGTGGATCGACGCGGTCGTCGGCTTCCTGTTCTGCGTCGTGTTGCCGATTCCGATCTATGCCACCGGCGAGCCGTTCGCCACCCAGCTCGGCGGGACGGAGTTCACCATCATCGCCACGGCCGTGGGCTACTCGGTTGTGTGGTACTGCGGCCGCCGCCTCCATGCCTTTCCGGGGACCGCGCTGCAGGGCAACATCGGCTATGTCGCGCCGGTCGCCGTTCTGACCTACGCCTTGATCGCCGTGATCCTGCTGCTGCTGCGCATCGACTATTCGCGCATTCAGTTCTTCGGTTCGGGCCTCCTGACCCTGCTTTGGATGGCGAGCGTGTCGCAGCTTCGGTCGCGCTATCTGGTTCGCAACTATGCGGTGATGCCGCGCTCGTCGATTGCCGAGATGCCGGCCCTCGCCACCTGTCGCTGGTTCGATTTCGACGAGGTTCAGCACCGCGGCGTGCGCGTCGATGCCATTGTCGCGGATCTCAATGCCGATCTCGGCGAGGGACGGGTCGCCGCCCTGGCCGATGCCGCCATCGCCGGCGTTCCGGTCCTCGACCGGCGCTACATCGTCGAGACATTGACCGGCCGGACGCCGCTCGGCGGGCTCACGCCCAACGAGTTCGGCGCGCTGCTGCCGTCGCGCCAGTATCTCGTCGTGCGGCGCGCCGTCGAGCTCGGGCTTACCATCGTGCTGCTGCCGGTTCTGCTGCCCGTCCTGCTGGCGTTGGCGGCGGTCGTGCGCCTGGACAGTCCCGGTCCGGTATTCTTCGTGCAGATGCGGATCGGCCGGCGGGGCCAGCCGTTTCGCATGATCAAGTTCCGCACCATGTTCCATGGCGCCGGCGGGCCGAGCTTCACGACCGCCGTCGACCCGCGCGTCACCCGCATCGGCGGCTGCCTGCGCCGGTGTCGGCTGGACGAGCTGCCACAGCTCTTCAATGTCCTGCGCGGCGACATGAGCTGGGTCGGGCCGCGGCCGGAGGCAGCATCGCTGGAGCAGGGCTACGTGCGCGACATCGAGCATTTCGCGTTGCGCGGCATCGTGCGGCCGGGCGTGACCGGCTGGGCGCAAATCAACCAGGGCTACGCCCATGCGCCCGACGAGATGCGTTCGAAGCTGGAGTACGACTTGTACTACCTGAAGCACTGCTCGCTATGGCTCGATCTGGTGATCGTGTTGCGTACCGTCGCTGTGATTTTCCGCGGCACCGGTGCGCGTTGACGCTCGCTGCGACCTCGTGGGCGGGACCATGTGTGGAATAGCCGGCATCCACGCCTACCTCGACGTCGCGCCGCGTGTCGACCGTGCCGAGCTCGTGCGCGTCAATGACCGCATGGCGGCCCGCGGCCCCGACGGCAACGGCATCTGGATCGCGGACGATCGGCGCACCGGATTTGCCCATCAGCGCCTCGCCATCATCGACCTCAGCGAGGCGGGCGCGCAACCGATGCACAGCGCCTGCGGCCGCTACACGATCACATTCAACGGCGAGATCTACAATTACCGCGAGCTGCGCGAGGAGCTTGCGCGGCGCGGCCATGCGTTTCGCAGCGGGTCCGACACCGAGGTGCTGCTGCAGCTCTACGCCGACTGCGGCGCCGATATGGTCAAGAAGCTGCGCGGCATGTTCGCTTTCGGCCTGTGGGACGCAAAGGAGCGCACGCTGCTGCTGGCGCGCGATCCATTGGGGATCAAGCCGCTCTATTGGTCCGATGACGGCTGGACCGTGCGCTTCGCCTCGCAGGCCAAGGCGCTGCTCGCCGGCGGGCGAGTCGGCCGCGACCCGGATGCGGCCGGCATCGTGGGTTTCCACCTGTTCGGCAGCGTGCCTGAGCCCTTCACCGTCTGGCGCGAGGTGCACGCGCTGCCGGCTGGGACGACCCTCGTCGTCGATGCCGCCGGTCCGCGGGCGCCGACGCGCTATTACGACGTCGCCGAGGCCCTGGCAGAACGCGCCGGCACCGGCCGCGGCGAGGGCGATGCCCGGCGGCTGCTGTCGGATGCGATGCGAGATTCGGTGCAGCACCACTTGGTAGCGGACGTGCCGGTGGCGGTTTTCCTCTCGGCCGGCCTCGATTCGGGCGCGTTGCTCGGCACCATGTCGGCGTTGGGCGCGCAATCGGTGCTGGCCGTGACGCTCGCCTTCGCCGAGTTCAAGGGGCAGGCGGTCGACGAGGCGCCGCTTGCGAGCGAGGTCGCCCGGCGCTACGGCGCGCGCCATATCGTGCGCACGGTCGCTCGTGCCGAGTTCGAGAGCGATCTGTCGGCGATCCTGGACGCCATGGACCTGCCGACGATCGATGGCATCAACACCTGGTTCGTCGCCAAGGCCGCGCACGAGGCGGGCATCAAGGTGGCGCTAAGCGGGCTGGGTGCGGACGAGTGCTTCGGCGGCTACCCGTCGTTCACGGACGTGCCACGCAGCGTGCATTGGCTGCGCCCCTTGTCGGCCATACCCGGGCTCGGACGGCTCGTACGTCGCGGCCTTTCGGCCGCCATGGCAGCGGGCGTGCGGCTGCCGCCGAAGGCGGCAGGGCTGGTGCAGTACGGCGGCGACTGGGCCGGCGCCTATCTCCTGCGACGCAGCGTCTACATGCCGTGGGAGCTCGACGAATTGCTGGACCCGGCGTTGGTCGCCGACGGCCTGCGTCGGTTGGCGCCGCTCAGCCATATTGCGGCGGCTTTGCACGGCGCTCGGCCGCTCGGCGACTTCGACCGCGTTTCCGCCCTCGAGACGGCGCTCTACATGCGCAACCAGCTCCTGCGCGATGCCGACTGGGCGGGCATGGCGCACGGCGTCGAGATCCGGGTGCCCTACGTCGATCCCTGCTTCCTCGCCGCCCTACCGCCGGGCGACGTTCTGGCGCGCCTGAATGCCAAGGACGCCGTCGCCGAGCTGCTCCAGCCGCCGCTGCCGACGGCCGTCCGCGAGCGGCGCAAGACGGGCTTCGTCACGCCGGTCGGCCGCTGGCTGCGCGAGGCTGCCGGTACGCCTGCTGAGGGTGGGGGGCCGGTCGATTTTTCCGCCGCTTCGCGCAGCTGGGCGCTGCGGGTATGGCATCGCGGCTGGATGAGGCCGGCGGTGGCTTGACACCAGATGACCGTGCGCATCCTGGCCTTGGTCGGCGACGCGTTTGGCGCGCGCGGCGGCATCGCGCGTTACAACCGCGATCTGTTCACGGCGCTTGCCGCGTCCGGCGCCGAGATCCTCGTCCTGCCGCGTCTCGGCGATGCGTCGGGCGATGCCCTGCCCGCCGGGGTGCGCCAGCGGCCGGCGGTCTTCGGCAAGCTGCGGTTCTCGCTTGCCGCCATGTGGACCGCGTGGCGCTCTCGTCCCATCGACGTCGTGTTCTGCGGGCACGTCTTCATGGCGCCCCTCGCCGTGCTGGTGTCTCGCCTGCTGGGCGCGCGCTATTGGCTGCAGGCGCACGGCACCGACATCTGGCAGGACCGCCGCGAGTCCGTGCGCCGCGCCATCGAAGCGGCCGACCAGGTGACCACCGTCAGCCGCGGCACGCGCCAACGCCTGCTCGGCTGGGTCGATATGGCGCCCGAGCGGGTGCGTGTCCTGCCCAACACAGTCGACGAACGCTTCTCTCCGGGACCGGCTTCGGCCGCGCTGCGCGAGCGTCTGATGGTCGGGTGCGGCCCGGTGCTGCTGACCGTCGGCCGCCTGGCGGCGAGTGAGCGCTATAAAGGTCATGAGCTGGTTTTTGCGGCGCTGCCGGCACTGCGCCAGCGCTTTCCCGGCCTGGTGCATGTCGTGGCCGGCGACGGCGACGACCGTGCCCGGCTGGAGGCGCGCGCCGCCGAGCTTGCCGGCCGGGATGGCGCAGTCCGCTTCGTCGGCTACGTTCCGGACCAGGACCTGCCCGATCTCTATCGCCTGGCCGATCTTTTCGTGATGCCGAGCTCGGGCGAGGGGTTCGGCATCGTCTATCTGGAAGCTGCAGCCTGCGGCCTCAGGGTGATCGGCGGGGCAGGCGGCGGCAGCGGCGACGCCGTGCCCGACGCCGAGGTCGGCGAGCTCGTCGATCCGGCCGACCTGGCCAGTCTCGTCGAGGCGGTGACGCGCCTGCTGCCGCAGGGCCGTGTCGACCCGGCTGCGATCGAGCCATATCGACGTACGCATTTCGCGAAGACGGCGGGCCTACTCCTCGCTCGCCTTATGGCTCGGCCGCGTCGTATGAGGGGGGCGGCATGAGCACCTTGGAACGGGACAGCCGGCCGCTCATCCTCGAAGCGGGGCGGGCCGACCACCAGTATTGGATCGATCTCTGGCGCTACCGGGAGCTCTTCTTCATCCTGGCCTGGCGCGACGTTGCGGTGCGCTACAAGCAGACCGTCATCGGCATCATCTGGGCCTTCGTGCGGCCGTTCGTGACCATGGTGGTCTTCACCGTGGTGTTCGGCTCGCTCGCCAAGCTGCCATCGGAAGGCTCGGCGCCCTACGCGGTCATGGTGTTCGCGGGGCTGCTGCCGTGGACCTTGTTCGCGTCGGTGGTGCAGGAGGCCTCGGTGAGCCTGATCGGCAGCACCAACCTCATCAGCAAGGTCTACTTTCCGCGCCTGATCGTGCCGTTGTCGACCGTCATGGTCGCGCTGATCGATTTTCTGGTGAGCCTGACCATTCTGGCCGGCCTGATGCTTTGGTACGGCATCGCGCCCGGCTGGCAGATCCTGCTGTTGCCGGCATTCGTGGTGCTGGCGCTGCTGGCGGCGATCGGACCGGCGATCTGGGCGGCCTCGCTGATCGTCAGGTATCGAGATTTCCGATTCATCGTTCCATTCGTGGTCCAGATCGGCCTCTATGTCTCGCCGGTCGGCTTCTCCAGCAAGGTCGTGCCGGAACACTGGCAGATGCTGTACAGCCTCAATCCCATGGTCGGCGTGATCGACGGTTTCCGCTGGTGCATCCTGGGTGGCGACAGCCCCATCTACTGGCCGGGCTTTCTGGTCAGCCTGGTCGTCGTCGCCGGCATGACACTGGTCGGTGCGCGTGCGTTCCGCCGCAGCGAACGCAGCTTCGCAGACATGATCTGACATGTCGGACATCGCCATCCGAGCCGAGAAGCTCGGCAAGAAATTCATCATCGGCCATCGTGCCGAGGAGGGCTCGGTGTTCGTCGACGCGCTGTCGCGCGGCTTCCGGAACGCGCTGCGCAAGGGCGCCGACATGCTGCGTGGCCGCCCGATGGTCGAGGGCGACGTCGTCGAGGAGTTCTGGGCCCTGCGCGACGTCGATTTCGAGATCAAGCGCGGTGAGGCCGTCAGCATCATCGGCCACAACGGAGCCGGCAAGACGACGCTGCTCAAGATATTGTCGCGCATCACCGAGCCGACCGAAGGGCGGGTGTCGATCAGCGGGCGGGTGGCAACCCTGCTCGAGGTCGGCACCGGCTTCCATCCCGAGCTGAGCGGCCGCGAGAACGTATTCCTGAACGGCGCCATCCTCGGCATGACGCGAGCCGAGGTGCGCCGCCGCTTCGACGAGATCGTCGATTTCTCGGGCGTCGAGAGGTTCATAGACACGCCGGTGAAGCGCTATTCGGTCGGTATGTATGCCCGGCTCGCCTTCGCCGTCGCCGCCCACCTGGAGTCGGAGGTCCTTGTGATCGACGAGG
>JAEWIV010000135.1 GCA_023386865.1 Pseudomonadota bacterium | reverse complement strand
CTGCTGCACAGCCAGGTCGGCGAGCATCGCGCCAAGCTCGCCGCGCTCGGCCGCCAGCAGGCGCAGAGGGAGGCGGAGAGATCCTCGACCGAGGCGGTCATCCAGAAGCTCGAGACGGTGATCCCGGTCATCCAGCCGCGGGTCGACATGCGTCGGGCACTGATGGAGAAGGACCTCGGCTCGAGAATCGCCTACCTCGAGACGCTGCAGCTGCTGGTCGAGCAGCAGAAGGAGCTCGGCGTCCAGAAGAGCCGCCTGCAGGAGGCGGAGGCGGCGGTGTCCGCGATCCGCGAGACAAGGGCTCAGGCCGAGGCCGAGTACAAGCGCGCGCTCGCAGACGACCTCGCCAAGGGCGAGCAGAAGGCGATCGGCCTCGCTCAGGAGCTGATCAAGGCCGAGCAGAAGACCAGGCTTCAGCGGCTCGTCGCGCCCGTCGACGGCGTGGTCCAGCAGCTGGCGATCCATACCGTCGGCGGCGTCGTTACGCCGGCCCAGTCGCTGCTGGTCATCGTGCCCTCCGACAACCGGCTGGAGATCGAGGCGATGGTGTCGAACCGCGATATCGGATTTGTCCATCCTGGGCAGGCGGCCGAGATCAAGGTCGATACCTTCAACTTCACCCGCTATGGCTTGCTGCACGGCGAGGTGCTGGGCGTGTCGCAGGACGCCATCATCCGCGAGCGCAAGCAGGAGCGCGCGGAGTCCCGCGGCCAGGGCTACCAGACCGACAGCAGCGAGCCGAACGGCCAGGAATTGAGCTACAGCGCTCGCATCTCGCTCGATCGCTCGCAGATGCTGGTCGACGACCGGCTGGTCAACCTGTCGCCCGGCATGGCGGTGACCGTGGAGATCAAGACCGGCACACGGCGGATCCTGACGTATCTGCTGTCGCCGCTGTTGCGCTACCAGCACGAAGCGCTGCGCGAGCGATGACGGCACTCGCTCGGGACGACAGGAAAACAGGCCATAGGCGATCGCCCTGAGCCCCGGAGCGGCGGTCGTTCCGCAGGCGGTCTGTCGTCTCCGCTACGCCGCGAGCTCCAGGATCTCCTTCACCTGTGCGGGCCCGTCGATCTTGCGCGGATTGCGCGGCACCCACGGCGTGCCCATGGCCTGCTTGGCGATGCGGTCGAAATGCTCCTTGCCGATCTTCACCTCGCCCAGGCTTCGCGGCATGCCGAGGCCCCGGATGAAATCGTCCAGAACGTCGCCGGCATCCTTGCCGGGATGGCCCATGGCGTTGGCGATCAGCGCCTGGCGGTCGGCGTTGGCCGACTTGTTCCAGCGCATCACCGACGGCAGCATGATGCAGGAGGTGTGGCCGTGCGGCACGTCGAACACCGCGCCCAGCACGTAGCCGATGCCGTGGCTGGCGCCCATCGGCACGCCCGCCGCCAGCCCGCCCATCGACAGCCACGAGCCGATCTGGCAGTCGAGCCTGGCCTTCATGTCGGACGGATCGGCCTTCACCTTGGGCAGGCCGCGCGCCAGCATCGACAGGCCGTGCAGGGCGGAGGCGTTGGTGAACTCCGTCGATTCGTTGGAGCAGACGCCCTCCACGCAATGATCGACGGCGCGGATGCCGGTCGACAGGAACAGCCACATCGGCGTGTGACGCGTCACCTCGGGATCGAGGATGACCGCCTGCGGAATGGTGAGGGGATGGCGGAAAAGCTCCTTCACCCGGGTCGCCTCGTTGGTGACGCCGGCGATGCCGGAGAACTCGCCGGCCGACAGCGTGGTCGGGATCGAGACCTGGCGCACCGTGGGCGCCTTCACATCGGCGTTGCGGACCTTGTCGAGGCCTTCGACCGTGGTGATGTCGTTGGCGAGGCAGAGCTGGACGGCCTTGGCACCATCGGTGATCGAGCCACCGCCCAGGGTGACGATCAGGTCGGCGCGCGACTCGCGTGCCTGCGCCGCGGCGGCGATCACGGCCGAGCGCGGCGAGTGCGCCGGCATCTTGTCGAACGTGCCGACGCATTTGTTGCCCAGCGCCCGGCGGACTTTCTCCACCTCGTCGGTCTCGCGGTTGAGCGTGCCGCTCACCATGAGGAAGACGCGCTCGGCGCCATGGGCCTTCACCACCTCGGCGACCGACTGGGCGGCCGGCTTGCCGTAGTGGACTTCTTCCATGTCGGTGAAAACGACGCGGCCTGATGTCAGCATTCTTTCCTCCCGTGGCTGGCATTTTGCTATCGTGGCGACGAAAGGAAAAGACATGACCGGAACACGTGACGGCGCCATCGCGCGCGCGGAAAAGTATTTCGACGACGGCGGCTTCCTGGCCGAGCTGCAGCGTCGGGTGGCGATCCCGACGACCAGCCAGGAGAAGGACTCCATGCCGGCCCTCCAGGAGTACGTCTCGGGCGAGATGAGCCAGTCGCTGCAGAAGATGGGCTACGACTGCACCGTGCTGCCCAACCCGCGCGCCGAATACGGGCCGTTCCTGATCGCTCGCCGCGTCGAGGACCAAGCCTTGCCGACCGTCCTGACCTACGGCCATGGCGACGTGATCCGTGGTCAGGAGGACCAGTGGCGGCAGGGCCTCTCGCCCTGGAAGATCGTGGTCGAAGGCGATCGACTGTACGGCCGCGGCACCGCCGACAACAAGGGCCAGCATACCATCAACATCGCAGCCCTTGCCTGCGTGCTCGAAGAGCGCGGCTCGCTCGGCTTCAACTCGACCGTCCTGATCGAGACCGGCGAGGAGACGGGCTCCCCGGGCCTCGCCGACTTCTGCAAGGCCAACAAGGCGGCGCTGAAGGCCGATGCGCTGATCGGCTCGGACGGCCCGCGGCTCGATCATCGCCGGCCGACGATCTTCGGCGGCACGCGCGGGACGCTGAACTTCAACCTCCGGCTCACGATGCGAGAGGGGGGGCATCATTCAGGCAACTGGGGCGGGCTCCTCAGCAACCCCGGCATCATCCTGGCGCATGCGCTCGCCACCATCACCGACCGCCGCGGCCAGATCAAAGTGCCGGAATGGCGACCCAAGACGCTGACGAACTCGGTGCGCGCGGCGCTGGCCGACGCGCACATCGACGCGGGGGACGGCGCGCCGACGATCGATCCGAACTGGGGCGAGGAAGCTCTCACCCCGGTCGAGCGCGTGTTCGGCTGGAATTCCTTCGAGGTCCTGGCGTTCAAGACCGGCAACCCCGACCGGCCGGTCAACGCCATTCCGCCCAGCGCCATCGCCTATTGCCAGCTTCGCTTCGTCGTCGGCACCGATCCGCACGACATCATCCCGGCGCTGCGCCGTCATCTCGAGCGCGAGGGCTTCGGGATGATCGAGGTCGATCAGGCGCGCGAAGTCATCATGAACGCCACGCGACTCGATCCGGAGAATCCGTGGGCCAAGTTCGCCGCCGCCTCGATCGAGAAGACGGGCGGGCAGAAGCCCAACATGCTGCCCAATCTCGGCGGCTCGCTGCCCAACGAGGTCTTTACCGACATCCTGGGCATGCCGACGGTCTGGGTGCCCCATTCCTACGCCGCGTGCTCGCAGCACGCTCCCAACGAGCACCTGCTGGGACCGGTGGCACGAGAAGGGCTCAGGATCATGACGGGCATCTTCTGGGACCTCGGCGTGCAGGGCCGTCCGGAGTAAGCGCCGGACCCATGCTTTCGCCCGAGCAGGCCGCCGACCTGATCGAGGCCATCGCGGCCCGTCAGGATCGCGCGGCCTTCGCGCTCTTGTTCAGGCACTACGCCCCGCGCGTAAAAGCCTTCATCATGCGCGGCGGCACCGATGCAGAGACCGCGCAGGACGTGGCCCAGGAGGCGCTGATCATGGTGTGGCGCAAGGCCGCAAGCTTCGACCGCGCCCGCGCCTCGGCTGCGACCTGGATCTACACCATCGCCCGCAACAAGCGCATCGACGTGGCCCGCCGGGCCGGCAGGCCGGGGATCGAAACCGAGGACTGGCTCACGGTCTTTGCACCCGAGGAAGCCGATGCCGACAAATCCGTCCTCGCCGGGCAGACGTATACACGGGTGAAGGAACTCTTGGGCGGCCTCTCGGCCGATCAACTGATGGTGGTCCAGAAGGCATTTTTTGAGGACAAGACCCATGTCGCCATCGCCGAGGAGCTGAAGCTGCCGCTCGGGACGGTTAAGTCCCGCATTCGCCTGGCGCTCGCGCGGCTGCGGGAGGCATTGGAGAAAGAGGAGCGATGAGTCATCCGGCCCCTGACGAGCTGCTGCTGGACTATGCCGCCGGCACGCTTGCCCCAGGCCCGGCCCTGGCCGTTGCCCTGCATGTCGCGCTCGATCCGGCCGCGCGCCGCACCGTCGAGCGACTGGGCGTGCTGGGTGGCGTCCTGGTCGAAGGCGAAGGGGAGAGCGAGGCGCCGTTCGACGAGGCGTTGCTGCAGAGCACGCTGGCGCGCCTCGACGGCGTCGCCGTCGAGCCCAGCCCGGCGCCTTACGTGCCGCAGCCTGGCTTCGAATGGGTGCCGGCGCCGCTTGCCCGTCACCTCGCGCCCGGCGTGCGCTGGAAGCGTGCGTTCGGCGGCTTCGAGGAAATGCGGCTCAGCCTGCCGGGCGAGCATCGCGTGTCGCTGCTGAAACTCGCGCCCGGCCGCGGTCTGCCCATGCATCGCCACGTCGGCGAGGAGTTCACCGTCGTCCTGCAGGGCGGGTACACCGATGCGACCGGCAACTACGGGGTTGGCGATTTCGCCGTCGGTCCGGGACCGGAGCAGCACGAACCGATCGCCGATCCGGGCGAGCCGTGCATCGCCCTGATCGTCATCGAAAAGCCGATCGTGCTGACCGGTCCGTTCGGCCGGTTCCTTAATCCGCTGGTACGGCGTGGAATGATCTGACAGGTTTCCCCGTCATGTTCCTTTCCCCCAAATGGGAGAGGAGCCATGGGTGAGGGAGAACTATGCCGCGCATTCCGTACTACGAAGTAGAGAGCGCCACCGGCAAGCATGCCGAGTTTCTCGACAAGCTAAAGCCGCACCTGAACATCTATCGCATGCTGGCGAATTCCGAGGCCGGGCTGAAAGGCTTCGTGCGCATGGGCAACGCGCTGCTGTTCCGGTGCGAGCTCGATGCCCAGTTGCGCGAGCTTGCCATCCTGCGCGTCGGCCGCCTCAGCCGGGCGGCCTACGAGGTCTTCCAGCAAGAGCGCATCGCCCGCGAGGCCGGCGTCGCCGAGGAGAAGATAGCCGCGTTGCGCGACGCCACCATCGAGGCGGCGGCCTTCAGCGACAACGAAAAGGCGGTGCTTCGCTTCACCGACGATGTCGTGCGCAACGTGCGCGCGTCGGACAAGTCCCTGAAGGCGGTCCAGGCCTTCCTGACGCCGGGCGCCGTGGTCGAGCTCACGCTCACCATCGGCTACTACATGATGGTCTGCCGCCTGCTCGAGACCACCGGCGTCGAGGGCGAGGAAGGGCAGGCGGACTGGTTGAAAACGGCCAAGCTGTAGGGAAGGGCCTTGTAGATGGCGTACCGCGTCCTGAGCGCGCAGTTCATGCACGAGACCAACACGTTCTCGAAGCTGCCGACCACCCTCGACGACTACCGCAAGCGTTGGCTGATCGAAGGCGAGGCGATGGTGCCGCGCTTCACCGGCACGAAGAACGAGATCGGCGGTTACATCGATTCGGCGAAGAAGTATGGCTGGCAGCCCGTATGGGCTGGTGCGGCCAACGCCACGCCGTCGGGCAAGCTTACCCGGGAAACCTGGGAGACGATCCGCGACATGATCGTCGATGCCGCGCGCAAGGCGGGCAAGCTCGATGGCGTCTGCCTTTCGTTGCACGGCGCCATGGTCACGGAGACGGAGGACGACGCCGAGGGCGCACTGCTCGAGCTGCTGCGCGGCGTCGTCGGCCCGGATGTGCCGATCGCTGCGACTCTCGACCTGCATGCCAATGCCACGGTGCGCATGGCGAGCAACGCCAACGCGCTGGTGAGCTACCGCACCTATCCGCATATCGACGGCTACGAGCGCGCCGTGCAGGCCGCGGCACTGGTGCAGGCGGCGATGCAGGGCAAGAAGAAACCGCGCTGCCTGCTGGTTCAGCCCGCCATGCTGGAAGGCGCCGAGCACGGCCGCACGACCCAGCCCGGACTGATGCTCGACCTTCTGGCCAAGGCCGACAGCTTCGAGACGGAGCCGGGGATCAACGTTGTCAGCATCCAGGCGGGCTTCACCTGGGCCGACATCCCTTACACCGGCCCTTCGATCGCGGTCAGTCACGAGCCCGGCGCCGAGGCGCGCGCCAAGGCGATCGCGGCCGCGCTGATCGACGAGATCTGGCGGCGGCGCGAGGAGGGGGCCAAGAGCTACTACCGCCCGATCGCCGACGGCGTCGCTGCCGCCAAGGCCGGCGTTGGCAAGAAAGGCCCGCTGGTCATCGCCGACGGCACCGACAATCCGGGCGGCGGCGGCTACAACGACACGACGCCGGTTCTGAAGGCGCTGATGGACGCCGGCATCGAGAACGTGGCGTTCGGCACGATCTACGATCCGGGCACGGTGCAGCAGGCCATCAAGGCAGGCGTCGGCGCGGAGATCGAGGTGAGCCTCGGCGGCCACACCGATCCGACGATGGGCGCGCCGATCAAGGCCAAGGCGGTGGTGAAGATGCTGTCGGACGGCAGCTTCAAGAACGACGGGCCGATGAATGCCGGCGTCGAGACCCGGATGGGACCGACGGCGGTGCTGCGCATCGGCGGCATCGACGTGGTGACGATCTCCAACCGCATCCAGACCATCGACCTCCAGGTGTTCCTGAGCCAGGGCATCGACCCAACGGCCAAGAGCGTGCTGGTGGTGAAGAGCGTGCAGCACTTCCGGGCGGCCTATGCCCCGATCGCACGCGAGATCGTGCTGGTCGATTCGGGCGGCATCTGCTCGCCCGACATCTCGCGGCTGAAATTCACGAGGCTGCGACGGCCAATATGGCCGTTCGACGGCATCAACGATCCGTACGCGGGCCTCAAACCCGCGTAGCAGCGGGGGGGCTCGCACGGGCGCAACGAGCAACGTTCGGCCACAGTCCGCCGTTACCCTCCGTCGTATCGGAGGGTTGCGTGTCGAATCCGTTTTCGCTGCGGCCACCGCGCTTGGCAGTCATCGTCGCGGCCGGTGTCGTCGGGCTGGCCGGCGTCCTTTATCTCTTCGATCGTCCCGACGTCGAGGCCCCTGCCGCGCCGCCTAGACAGGCCGCCGGCATGTCGCGCGGCAGCCTTGCCGATGTCGACGCCATCCCGGACGAAGCCGTCAGCGATCGCGCCTTCCATCTGATCGGCCAGGCGCGCCGGCTGGCCGACCGCGGCAAGTTCGAGGAAGCCAATGCCAGGCTCGCCGAGGCCGACACGCTCGCACCGGGGCTCGGCGAGACTGCCGAGGCGCGCCGCAAGATCGCCGAGCTCGCCACGCCCGACGGCCGGTTCGCCATCCAGGTCGACCGGGCGCGCACGGCCATCGCCAACGCCGACTATGCCGCTGCCGAGAGGGAGCTGGCCGAGGCCGCGAAGCTCAAGCCTGAGGCGCCGGAGGTTGCAGCCCTGCGTGAGGAGATGCAGGCGGCCCGGCAGAAGGAAGCGACGAGAAGCAGTCGCGTCGCCCAGCTCTTGGCCGCCATGCGCGAATCGATCGCGCGCCAGGACATCGCCGGCGCCGACCGTGCCTTCAACGAGGCGGCGCGCCTCGACATTCTCGATCCGGCCCTCGACGGGGCGCGGACCGAGCTGGCCCACGCCCACGAGGCCGACCGCGACAGGTAGTGGACTATTTGGCGCGGAAGAAGGTCGTCAGCACGTAGCGCCGGCCGCGCGTCACCGGCAGAACCTGGTGCAGGAGCGAGCAGGAGAAGACGGCGGCGGCGCCCGCCGGCGGTCTCACGCGCACGCCGGCATATTCGGGGAAGACCAGCTCGCCGCCCTCGTAGTCGTCGTTGAGGTTGAGTGACACGGCGAAGGCGCGGTCGGCCGTGGTCGGCGCGCCGTTGTCGCGATGGGCGCCGAAGAAATGCTTGCCGTCGGCGCTGTAGGACAGCACCACGTGCGAATCGAAGGTGAACTGGCGGTCGAAGGCGAAGACCTTGGTGAGCTCCGGCCCGATGCGGTAGGCCAAGCGATCCGAGACGGCCTTCAGCATCATCGGCTCGACGATCGTGTAATCCTCGGTCCGCTTCAGATGGTCCATGTTGACGTTGCCGTAGCGGCTCGAGACGCCGCTGTCCTTGTGGTCGCCCTTGCCCCACAGCCGCATCAGCTGGACGCAGAAGTCGGGCTCGAAGACGCGCGGCAGCACCAGGACCGGCGCCATCGGCGTTTGCAGCAGGAGCTCGCCCCCGCCGTCGCTGCGCACCGACCGGGCCAGCCCGTCCATCGCCTCCGCCGCCGCGGGCAGCGCCCGGCTGTCGAAGGTCGCGGCGACGCGCTGATTGGGATCGAGCACGATCACGCGCATGCGCAAGGCGCCGGCAGGGCCGAGGCCCATGCCGGCCTGGGCCAGCAGGGAGGCCAGAAACCTCCGGTCGGCGTCGCACAGCAGCAGCGTTTCCGCCGTTCCATTGAGCTTCGCCCACGGCCCGGACGCCGCGCCAACCGCGTTGCCGGCGACGACGACGGGCACGACCGCCGCCTTGATACAGGCATCGAGCAGCCCGGCAAACTGGCCGGCATCCAGATGGGCGAGGTCGTCGACGGCGACAAGAGCGACCGGCGCGCCGGTGAACGACCAGACGAACTTGCGATGCTTGCCGTCGAGGCCGGGCAGCGCGAAGTCGGGAACGCGATCCCCGGGACGAAGGCTGAGCACGTTGTTCATCGCCAAAGAGTATACACTGCCACGCATCCGGGGGGAGGGCGCCGCATGCCATGCGGATTCTGATCGCAAACTTGGTCGCCGCAATCACAGGTGCTGCCACCACCGCGTCGGCCGGCATCGCGTTCCCTCATCGCAGGCGCAGTGCTCGTGCTGAGCAGAGATGCTTCGGAAGGAGATATGCATGTCTCGGGTTTGGACGCTGAGCCTGGCGCTGGTTGCGGCATCGGTCCTCTGCAAGCCGGCGCTGGCGCAGCCATCAGGCGGGTACACCACGCCTGCACCCTTCATGGAGCTGTTTTTCGACTTCACCGGGAGCGGCGAGCCGGACTATCCCGCCGGGCGACCGACGCTCGGCCAGATGCTGACGCAGGCGGAGATCGCGCGACTGGGGACCGCCGCCTCCGGCGGCCCGCTGGTCCTGGTCGTGGGCTCCGACATCTACGTCTATGACTCGGCGAGCGGCGCGCGGCTCGGCCACGAACGGTTTCGCGCCGACCGCGCCAGCGGCTTCTACGAGATGACGGCGATCAGCCACATCGGGCCCGCGATCGCCTACCTGGCGCAGATCAAGGCCGACGGCGATCCGCGCTGGAAGGAACGGCTCGCCTCCCTGCAGGCGCATGTCTCCGAGGTGCAAGCGCTCAACCTGCAGGTCCAGAACAATTGGCTCGATCGGCTCGACCAGCCGGCCTGGCGCGCCCGCAAGGCCGAGATCCGCGACATGGTCGACTATGCCTGCGCCAGCACGCTCGCCTACCTTGGCTCGCTGGGCGACGGCAGCCGCTTCACCGTGACCGGCGCGAACGACGACTTCTTCAACGCCACGTCGGCGGCGTGGCCGATTCCCTTTCGCAACATCATGATCGCCACCTTCATGCTGGAAGCGTTGCGCGTTGCGTCGGACGTCCAGCAGAAGCTGGCCCAGCTCAAGCTCAATTGGCCCGGCGCCATGGTGCTGGTCAGCAGTCGGGCGGGCACCAACGTATCGTCCGGCCTGACCGACGGGACCAACTGGCTGGTGGCGTTCCTGCGCGCCGCCTCAGGCTTCACCCTGCCCAACGAGCGCATCAAGATCGTTCCCTACGCCGAGCTTCGCCCCAGCCTCGGGCAGCCCGCGCTGGCGGCGGCCGATCTTCACTACTACGTCCAGCAGGTCTGGGGTCCGCTGTTCTATCGCCAACTGATCTCCGACCGGGTGTTCTCGAACATCCCCACGATCTACTTGCCGGACCGGCCGGCGCTGCCCGGCGACCCCGGCGTGACGTCCGCCGCGGCGATCGATCAGTTCATGATCCGCCTGAAGCATTCGCTGCGCGACGCGCGCGAGATGCTGTCCAATACGGTGGCGTTCTGGATGGTTCAGGAGCTGGCCGACAAGGGATGGGATCCGACGAAGGTCGAGGTGCCGGGCCTGACGTCGGGCCTGCCGCCGGGTTTGGCGGGCTACCCGGCCGTGAGGCTCAGGTAGCGACGCCGGAAACTTGGTGGGCGCTGTAGG
>JAEWIV010000018.1 GCA_023386865.1 Pseudomonadota bacterium | reverse complement strand
GGCCAGCATGTCGCCCAGCCGGCGAATCTCGGCCAGCCTGCGCTCGACCTCGGCCAGCACCTCGGCGCGCCGCTCGGGCGCGAGCGCCGATAGCGGCCGCACCGGGTCCGGCCAGTCGGCGTACCAGTCGATCGCCTTGCCGTCCTCGTGGACCTGCGGATCGGCCAGGAGGCCGGCGGCGTCGTCGCCCAGCCTGCGGCGCACCACGCGGCGAAGCTGTGGCGCGGCATTGTGCAGCGGCTCGCCGCGCACGCCCAAAGGGCGCACGCCGCTTTGCGTCGTTGCGATCAGCGTGGTCTGGCCGGCCATTCCGCCATCAAAATAACCGGCCGATTATGGCGATGCGATGATCCCTTGGCGTTGTTCGGCGGGCCGAACAACCGCGGGCCATGAGTTCGCCGCGTCGCTACACCTGCTTCGCCCATTCCCGCAGGACGAACTTCTGGACCTTGCCGGTCGAGGTCATCGGCAGGTCGCGGAACACGACGTAGCGCGGGCACTTGTAGGCGGCGAGGTTGGCGCGGCAGTGGGCGATGATGTCGTCGGCGGTGGCCGCCGAACCGGGCTTGAGCACGACGAAGGCGCACGGCGTCTCGCCCCATTTCTCGTCGGGCTTGGCGACGACGGCGACGTTGGCCACCGCGGGATGCTCGATGATCACGCCCTCGACCTCGATGGTCGAGATGTTCTCGCCGCCCGAGATGATGATGTCCTTGGAGCGGTCGCGCAGCTCGATATAGCCGTCCTCGTGCAGCACGCCGAGGTCGCCGGAATGGAACCAGCCGTGCTCGAAGGCCTCGCGCGTCGCCTTGGCGTTCTTGAGGTATCCCTTCATGGTGAGGTTGCCGCGGAACATCACCTCGCCCATGGTCGCGCCGTCGCGCGGCACCTCTGTCATGGTCGTGGGATCCATCACCGTGACGCCGTCCTCGGCGGCATAGCGCACGCCCTGGCGTGCCTTGAGCTGGGCGCGCTCGTGCGATGGCTTCGAATCCCACTCCTCGTGCCACGAGCAGATCGTCGCCGGGCCGTAGACCTCGGTCAGGCCGTAGACGTGGGTGACGCGGAAATTCTCCTTCTCCAGCGCCTCGAGCACGGCGGCGGGCGGCGGCGCCGCCGCCGTCATGAACTCGACCGTGCGGGTGAGCGGCTGGCGCTCGTCCGGCGCCGCGCCGATGATGAACTGCATGATGATGGGCGCGCCGCACATATGCGTGACGTTGTGCCCCACCAGCGAATCGTAGATCGCCTTGGCGCCGACGCGGCGCAGGCAGCCCGAAGTGCCGGCGACCAGTGCCAGGGTCCAGGGAAAGCACCAGCCGTTGCAGTGGAACATCGGCAGGGTCCAGAGATAGACCGGATGGAGCCCCATCGCCCATTGCGTGGCGTTGCCGTAGGCCGACAACGTCGAGCCGCGATGGCTGTAGACCACGCCCTTGGGATTGCCGGTCGTGCCCGACGTGTAGTTGAGCGAGATCGCGTTCCATTCGTCGGCCGGGTATTCCCAGGCGTAGTCGGCGTCGCCGGTGGCGATAAATTCCTCGTAGGTGGTGTCGCCGATCTGGGCGCGGTCCTCGCACAGCGGATCGTCGATATCGACCACCAGCGGCTGGACCTTGGCGATGGCCAGCGCCTCGGTCACGACCCTGTGGAACTCGCGGTCGACCAGCAGCACCTTGGTCTCGCTGTGGTCGAGGATGAAGGCGATCATCGCCGCATCGAGCCGCGTGTTCAGCGAGTTCAGGACGCCGCCGGTCATCGGCACGCCGAAATGCGCCTCGTACATCTCGGGGATGTTGGGCGCCATGATCGCCACCGTGTCGCCGACGCCGATGCCGACCTGCTCCAGCGCCGAGGCGAGCCGGCGGCAGCGCGCATAGGTCTCGGCCCAGCTCTGCCGACGGGCGCCATGGATCAGCGCGATGGTGTCGGGATAGACGGCGGCGCTGCGCTCGATGAACTGCAACGGCGTCAGCGGTGCGTAGTTGGCAGGCGTCTTGTCGAGGTCGCGTTCATAGATGTTTGCCGACAGCGAGCGCGCCTTGTGCGGCGCCGGGCGCGGCGCCGGCACGCGCGCCACCGAAGGACGGTTCTTCACCGGCCGGCGCAATGCCGGCCGCGGGACGGGCTTGGGCGCCGCGGTCTTCTTCTTGGCGACGGGCTTGCGCGCTGCCGGCTTCTTGGCCTTGGCCGCCTTGCGCGTCGGCGTCTTTCCCTTGCCGGACCCTGTCTTGGACTTGCCCTTGGCCATGCTTGCTTCCCGTTTCCCGGCGGACGCCGCACTTTCACACAAAGGACCGGGTGTTCTCTAGTTTTTCCTTAGCGCAGGGATGACATCCGGCCGTTACCATCAGCCTATGAGTACCATCCAGCTTACGCCGGGCGCCGTGCCGTTGGACGCCTGGCGCGAAGTCTATCGCGGCACGCCGGTGAGGCTCGATCCGGCCAGCCATGTCGCGATCGATGCCTCCGCGCAGGCGATCACGACCATCCTCGCCAGGGGCGAGCCGGTCTACGGCATCAACACCGGCTTCGGGAAGCTCGCCAGCGTTCGCATCGCGCCGGCGGACCTGGAGCGGCTGCAGCGCAACATCGTGCTGTCGCATGCCGCGGGCGTCGGGCCGCCGATGCCGCTCCCGGTCGCACGGCTGATGATGGCCCTGAAGCTCGCGAGTCTCGCCCAGGGCGCGTCGGGCGTGCGCCGCGAGACCGTCAGCCTGCTCGAGGCGCTGCTGGCCAGGGACATGGTGCCGATCGTGCCGGCCCAAGGCTCGGTCGGCGCCTCCGGCGACCTCGCGCCGCTTGCCCACATGACGGCGGCGATGATCGGCGTCGGCGCCTTCTTTGTCGATGGTGCCGCCGTGCCGGCCGAACGCGCCCTGGCGGAAGCAGGCCTCTCGCCCGCGGTGCTCGGCGCCAAGGAAGGGCTGGCGCTGTTGAACGGCACGCAGTTCTCGACGGCTTACGCGCTCGCCGGCTTGTTCGAGGCGGAGACGCTGTTCGGCTCGGCGCTGATCACCGGCGCGCTCGCGACCGACGCCGCGCGCGGGTCCGATGCGCCGTTAGATCCGCGCATTCACGAGCTGCGGCGGCACGCCGGCCAGATCGAGGCGGCGCGGTCGCTGCGCCGCCTGATGGAAGGCTCCGCCATCCGCGTCTCGCACCTGGTGGGCGACGAACGCGTGCAGGATCCCTACTGCCTGCGCTGCCAGCCGCAGGTGATGGGCGCCGCGCTCGACATCCTGCGTCACGCCGCGGCGACGCTGGCGACCGAGGCCAACGGCGTGACCGACAACCCGCTGATCTTCGCCGACACGGGCGAGGCCCTTTCCGGCGGCAACTTCCACGCCGAGCCCGTCGCCTTCGCCGCCGACATCATCGCTCTCGCCTTGTGCGAGATCGGATCGCTCAGCGAGCGGCGCATCGCCATGCTCGTCGACCCGGCGCTGTCGGGCATGCCGGCCTTCCTGACGCCCAAGCCCGGGCTCAATTCCGGATTCATGATTCCCCAGGTGACGGCGGCCGCACTGGTGGCCGAGAACAAGCAGCGCGCCCATCCGGCCAGCGTCGATTCGATCCCGACCTCGGCCAACCAGGAGGATCACGTCTCGATGGCCGCGCACGGCGCCCGCCGCCTGATGGAGATGGCCGACAACTGCCGCTCGATCGTCGGCATCGAGCTGCTGGCCGCGGCGCAAGGCTGCGACTTCCACCATCCGCTGCGCTCCAGCCCCATGCTCGAGCGGGTGCGCGAGCTGGTCCGTCTGCACGTGCCGCATCTCGACGACGACCGGCACTTCCACCCCGACCTTGCGCGCGCCGCCGAGCTCGTCGGCCGCGGCGCGCTCGTCGATGCGATCGACGCCGATATCCTGCCGACCTTCGAGCGGAGCCCCCGATGACCACGCGCCTCGACAACACCCGCACCGTCCGCGCGCCGCGCGGCACCGAACGCTCGGCCAAGAGCTGGCTGACCGAGGCGCCGTTGCGCATGCTGATGAACAACCTCGATCCCGAGGTCGCCGAGCGGCCGGGCGAGCTCGTGGTCTATGGCGGCATCGGTCGCGCGGCGCGCGACTGGCAGAGCTTCGACCGCATCGTCGCCGCATTGCGCGATCTCGAGGCCGACGAGACGCTGCTGGTGCAGTCGGGCAAGCCGGTCGGCGTGTTCCGCACCCATGCCGACGCGCCGCGCGTGCTGATCGCCAACTCCAACCTGGTGCCGCACTGGGCGACCTGGGAGCATTTCAACGAGCTCGACCGCAAGGGCCTGATGATGTTCGGCCAGATGACGGCCGGCTCGTGGATCTACATCGGCAGCCAGGGCATCGTGCAGGGCACCTACGAGACCTTCGTCGAGATGGCGCGCCAGCACTATCAGGGAAGTCTCGCCGGGCGCTGGATCCTGACCGCGGGCCTGGGCGGCATGGGCGGCGCGCAGCCGCTCGCGGCGACGATGGCCGGCGCCTCGTGTCTCGCCGTCGAATGCCGGCCGAGCAGCATCGAGTTCCGGCTGCGCACCGGCTATCTCGACAAGCAGGCCAAGGATCTCGACGAGGCGCTGGCGATCATCGGCCAGGCGACAGCAGCGAAGAAGGCTGTGTCCGTCGGCCTTCTCGGCAACGCGGCCGACGTGCTGCCCGAGCTCTTGCGCCGCGGCGTGAAGCCCGACTGCCTGACCGACCAGACCTCGGCGCACGATCCGGTCAACGGCTACCTCCCCAAGGGCTGGACCCTGGCCGAGTGGGAGGCCAAGCAGACGAGCGCCCCCGACGTGGTCGCCAAGGCGGCCAGGCAATCGATGGCGGGGCATGTGCGCGCCATGCTGGAGTTCCACAAGCGGGGCGTACCGACGGTCGACTATGGCAACAACATCCGCCAGATGGCGCTGGAGGAGGGCGTGGCCGACGCCTTCAGCTATCCGGGTTTCGTGCCGGCCTATATCCGACCGCTGTTCTGTCGCGGCATCGGACCGTTCCGTTGGGCCGCGCTGTCGGGCGATCCCGAGGACATCTACCGCACCGACGCCAGGGTGAAGGAGCTGATGCCGAACAACGCGCATCTGCACAACTGGCTCGACATGGCCAGCAAGCGCATCAAGTTCCAGGGACTGCCGGCGCGCATCTGCTGGGTCGGGCTGGGCGATCGCCATCGCCTCGGCCTCGCCTTCAACGAGATGGTCGCGAAGGGCGAATTGAAGGCGCCCATCGTCATCGGCCGCGACCATCTCGATTCGGGCTCGGTCGCCAGCCCCAACCGAGAGACCGAATCGATGCGCGACGGCTCCGACGCCGTCTCCGACTGGCCGCTGCTGAACGGCCTGCTCAACTGCGCCTCGGGCGCCACCTGGGTGTCGCTGCACCACGGCGGCGGTGTCGGCATGGGTTTTTCGCAGCATGCCGGCATGGTGATCGTCTGCGACGGCACACCGGAAGCCGCCCGCCGCATCGAGCGCGTGCTGTGGAACGACCCGGCGAGCGGCGTCATGCGCCACGCCGATGCGGGTTACGAGGATGCGATCGCGTGCGCGAAGGAGAAGGGGCTGAAGCTCTTGAACATCTGACCTGCCAACGGCAGCGTTGTGAGGCAAGGACCATGATGAACGAACGCAAGTGGCGCAGCCTGCTCGCCCTGCCGACTCTCGCGCTAGTGGCCGGCTGCGGCTGGTTCGGCGGCGGCAGTGCGCCGACCGGCAAGGCTCGCGCGGGCGCCGATCGCCAGATCGCGCCCACCGGCACGCTGCCTTCGGCCAATCCGAGCGGACAGTCCGAGCAGGTCGTCACCCCTGCGGATGAGACCCGTGGACGGATCGGCACGGTCGTGGGCGCGAAGGGCGGCCAGAAGGCTCAGAAGGAAGCGGCCGACAAGGCGGCCGCCGATCGCGACGCCAAGGCGCGCGAGCAGCGTGAGGTGCCCGCTGCCGTGCCGGTGACACCGCAATCCGGGCCACCAGCTCCAGCTCCAGGCACGCGTTGAAGCAGTCCATCCGATCGGGCTCCGCTTCAGCCGGCCTTCCATCGGGTCACGCCTGCCAGCTTGTCGACGGCTTGCCGGGCTTCTGAGATCGCCTTCGACATCTCGTCTCTTTCGGCAGGCGTGAAATTGACGTCGGGGCCCGACCTCGCACCGGCCTTGGTGCCGCGGTTGGCGTTGCTCAGGATCGTGACGTATTCGGATGAAGCCGCCTTGAGTTCATTTTGCTTTTCCGTCGATTCGAGACGCTGCAGTTCGACCAGGAGTGATCGAAAGGGTCTCTCCCGAAACTCCGGATAGACGCCACCGCGTCTGGGCGCACCTGGCGCCAGATCCAGGGCCTTTGCCACCTCATCGAAGACGCCGGTCCGTGGAAAGTAGGCCGTGCCCTGGTCCATCTCCGCTTTCATGTTGTCTATCACATAGAGCGCGGCAACAACTCGTCCGGCGATTTCGGTGTCGAGTCTCTGGATGCTTTCTTTCTTGCGGGTCTCCGCCTGCCTGTAGTCGCTGTACGCGGCGTAAGACCACGTAACCAGCCCGACGACGACCGTCGTCAGGAACCAGATCGCGAAGGAGCTGTTCAAGGCTTTCCAGATTGCCGCTCCTTTGCCCTTGTCGGCCTGCTCCTCCAGCTCCTTGCGGACCTCCTGCCGATAGATCTCTTCCGCCCGCAGCTGGCGCCTGATCTCTTCGTCCATCGGATACCGTCCCAACCACCATCCGCGCGCATTCACGATCCGGATGCTCCTATTCCAGCTTGATATCGAGCTCCTTGATCAGCGCGGTGAAGAACGCCTTGTCGTCGGCGACCTGACGCGTGAAGTCGGTGGGCGACTGGTGGTGCGCGAATTGCGCCACCATCAGGAGCTTGTCCTTCATGTCGGCCGTGTCGGCGATACGCGCGACCTCGCTGGAGATGCGTTCGGCAATGCCCGGCGGCAATCCCTTGGGCGCGAACAGGCCGAACCAGGCGCGGTCGCGGAAGCCCTTCAGGTCGAGCCCGACCTCCTGCGCTGTCGGCGTGTCGGGAAGATCGGCAAGCCGCGTCGGCGCGTCGATCAGCACCGTGCGCACTTTGCCGGCCTTGGCGTAGGGCACGAACGAAGGATCGAACACCATCTGGATGCGGCCGTCGAAGATGTCGCCGGTGGCATCGACGATGGTCTTGTAGGGCGCATGCTGCATTTTTATGCCGGCGGTGCGGGTCAGGACCTCGCCGGTGAGATGGGTGATGGTGCCGAGGCCCGATGAGCCGAACCAGTATTTGCCGGGATTGGCCTTGGCCAGCGCCACGAACTCCTGCCAGCTCTTGGCGCCCAGCGCATTGGTGATGGTGACGGGCAGCAGCGCCGTCGACAGCCGGCAGACCGCGACCAGGTCGTCGGGCTTGTAGGGTACCTGCCGCACGCCCGGCGTGATCGCCAGGATCGCGGTGGGAGCGAGCAGGAAGGTGTAGCCGTCGGGTGCGCTGCCCGCGACCATCGCCGCGCCGACGCCGCCCGAGGCGCCGGGCTTGTCCTCGACGATCACCTGCTGGCCGAGCGCCGCGCTCAATCGCTCGGCGTAGAGCCGCGCGACCTGGTCGGCCGAGCCGCCGGGCCCGTAGGGCACGATGAGCCGGATGGGCTTGGTGGGCCACGCCCCCTGCGCGCGGCAGGTGGCGGGCAACAGCGCCGCGAGCGCGCCTGCCGTGGCCGTACGACGACCGATCATTCGTTTCCTCCGCTTGGTTGAGCAGGAGGATACGGTGGGTTCACCGGCGAAGACTAGCGCTCGTGGACTCGGACCGGACGGTACTTCTCCATCACCGTCTCCAGCTGCTCGACGGAGACGTAGAGCGCCGCGGCGAGCTCCTTCTTCTGGGCCTCGGTCGGCGGCGGGCCGGAAGGACGGCGCGGCACGATCCTCTCGGCAACCTCCTGGAAGTGCTCGGGCGTCGTGCCGAGGTCCTGGGCGATCAGGCCGATCGGCGGGCTCTTGGGCTCATAGCGGCCCGGGCTGACGATGGCCATGAAGGTCAGGCTGCAGGCCGCAATGACCAGCACATCCGTCAATCGATAGCCGAGCCCGCCCATCCGCTCTCCGATCAGGGTTCCCTGTACTTACGGCCGGGCGGGACGATGCATCCCCCGTCAAAAATCCTGGTTCAGGTGGTCGCGCTGCGTGGAGCCCGCATATTCCCGCCGGAAGCGGCCGCGGCGCTGCAATTCGGGCACGACCAGGTCGACGAATTCCTCGATCGCGCCGGGACAGTAGATCGGCGACAGCATGAAGCCGTCGCCGCCGACCTGGTCGAAATAGGCTTCCAGCTGGTCGGCGATGTCGACGGGCGTACCCACCATCTGCGGCAGGCCGACGCTCTGGCCATGGTTCTGCGCCACCTGCCGCAAGGTCAGAAGCTCGCCGGTCGCCGTGCGATAGCGCGTCTGCATGCGCTGCAGCTTGGGCTCGGTGCGGTGCGCCATCACGGTGTCGAGCGGCAGGGTCGAAAGGTCGAAGTCGAGATGACCCGAGAGGATCGCGAGGCCGCCCTCCAGCGGCACCAGTGCGTTGTGCTCGGCCTGCTTGTCCTCGGCTTCGGCGCGCGAAGCGCCGATGATCGGCTGCACCCCGAACAGCATCTTGCACGCCGACGGCGGGCGGCCGGCCTCGACCGCGCCGCGCTTGATGTCGTCGTACAGCGCCTTGGCGCCGGCGATGTAGGGCTGGATGGCGAACACCGCATCGGCGTAGCGCGCGGCGAAGTCGCGGCCCTTGCCCGAGGTGCCGGCCTGCAGGATGGCGGGGCCGTTGTGCGGCGAGCGCACGACGTTCAACGGCCCGCGCGACTTGAAGAAGCGGCCCGCGTGGTCGATGCGATGGACCTTGTCCGGATCGGCGAAGATGCCGGATGCGCGGTCCATGACCACGGCATCCTCGTCCCAGCTCGCCCACAGCTTTCGGCAGACCTCCATGAACTCGTGCGCCCGGTCGTAGCGCTCGTCCGTCGGCTTCATCTCCTCGCCGTAATTGGCCGACTGGTTGTGGTTCAGCGTGGTGACGACGTTCCACGCCGCGCGGCCGCGCGTCAGGTGATCCAGCGTCGCCCACAGGCGCGCGGCATGGAACGGATGCTGATGGCTGACCGAATAGGTGGCGCCTAGGCCGATATGCGTCGTGGCGGCGGCCATGAACGACAGCAGCGGGATCGGATCGTGCTCGGGCGCCTGGGTGGCGTTGCGGATCGCCGGCGCCAGCGAGCCGGTGAACGTGTCGGAGATGTAGTTGAGGTCGGCGAAGAACAGCATGTCGAGCTTGCCGCGCTCGCAGACGCGCGCGATGTGCTGGTAGAGCTCGGGCTGTGTCCAGTCGTAGCCGGCCGCGGCGGTGCGCGGATGCCGCCACATGGCAACGCTGTGATAGGTCGGGCCATGCACCAGGAACTGCGCCAGGTGCATCATGGGTTTGGGCATCGCAGGCCGATCCTTAGAAGGCTTTCGTGACGCTCATGAACACCCGGCCCGCGCAATAGCTGGTATAGGCGCAGCCCGCCGGGTCGATGCTGGTGTCGGTATAGGCGACCATGACGTCCAGCCCATAGGCCGACGTGACCAGCGCGACCTGCCAGTACCAGTAATCGTAGCTCGGCAGGCCGTAGGCGGCGAAGCGGTCGACCGAGAGGTTGCCGAGCGCTGCGTAGGTCTTGAAGGCGATGTTCTCGTTGAAGCTCAGGAAGGGCAGCGGCACCGTCAACAGCGCCCGCTTGTTCCACGAATGGCCCGAATCGGCGAACGAGTTGGGACTGAAGCGCACGCGGCCGGCCAGCGAAGCGAAGCCGAAATCGTAGGCCACGTTCAGGTTTATGTCGCCGTAATTGTAGCCGAGGTCGGCCGGCGGCCCGATGAAGGTGTAGCGGACGTAGCCGAGGTCGAGGCTGAGCTTTCGGCTGAAGGCGCGGGCCTTGAAGCCGGCCGCGACGTCGACCTCGATGCCCTGGCCGGTCGATGGGAAGTCGATGTTGCTGCCCCATCCGGTGGCGTAGAACCACATCGGGATGTCGAAACCGAAATCCTTCGAGCGGTAGTCGATGCCGACCTGGTAAGCCGGAGCATTCTTGGTCTGCGAGATGCCGGCGAAGGAATAGTCGGTGGCGAAGGTGAAAGCGGCGTTGAAGAAGCCGCCGAACGGGGCGGGCCAGCGCTCGTTGTCGTCGGCGAAGGCCCCTTCCGCGCCGCAGACCAGGCAGAGCAGGGGCAGGAGCAGGCCGAACGCGCTCGGGGCGGCCGACCGCAGGGTGGAGCAGGCCATTGCGGCGCAATGGTCACACATCCGGATTGCGGTGGTCCATGGGCAACGCTAAGCCTGAGGCGGAGAGGGAGGAGACGCCAACATGGCCGTCGGTGACCGATATCGCGCCGTCCATCAGCGCTCGCTGAGCGATCCCGAGGGCTTCTGGGCCGAGCAGGCCAAGGCGATCGACTGGACGCGGCCCTGGGACAAGGTGTTGGACGACACCAAGGCGCCGTTCTACCGCTGGTTCGCCGGCGCCGAGCTCAACACCTGCCACAACGCGCTCGATCGCCATGTCGACGGCGGCCGCGCCGCGCAGACGGCGCTGATCTACGACTCGCCCGTCACCGGCCAGAAGAAGAGCTTCACCTACCGTGAACTGCGCGATCAGGTAGCGAAGCTCGCCGGCGCCGTCGCCGCACAGGGTATCGGCAAGGGCGACCGTGTCATCATCTACATGCCGATGATCCCCGAAGCCGTCATGGCGATGCTGGCCTGCGCGCGGCTGGGCGCCGTGCATTCCGTGGTGTTCGGCGGCTTCGCCGCCAACGAGCTGGCCACCCGCATCGACGACTGCTCGCCGAAACTGGTGCTGACCGCTTCGTGCGGCATCGAGCCGGGGCGCATCGTGCACTACAAGCCTCTGCTCGACCAGGCGATCGATCTCGCCGCGCACAAGATCCCGCGCTGCATCGTGTTGCAGCGTCCGCAGGCCGCGGCGTCGATGGTCGAGGGCCGCGACCTCGACTGGAACGAGGCTGTGGCCGCCGGCCAGCCGCACGACTGCGTGCCGGTGAAGGCGACCGACCCGCTCTACATTCTCTATACGTCGGGCACGACGGGTCAGCCCAAGGGCGTGGTACGCGACAATGGCGGCCATGCCGTCGCGCTCGAGTGGTCGATGCGCAACCTCTACGGCATCAAGCCGGGCGAGGTGTGGTGGTGCGCCTCGGACGTGGGCTGGGTCGTGGGCCACAGCTACATCGTCTACGGGCCGCTGATCCTGGGCGCGACCACCATCCTCTACGAGGGCAAGCCGGTCGGCACGCCCGACGCGGGCGCCTTCTGGCGCGTGATCGCCGAACACGAGGCGGTGGCGCTGTTCACCGCGCCGACGGCGTTCCGCGCCATCAAGAAGGAAGATCCCGACGGCAAGCTCCTGAAGCAGTACGACCTCTCGAAGTTCCGCACGCTGTTCCTGGCCGGCGAGCGCGGCGATCCGCCGACGATCGAATGGGCGACGAAGCTTCTGGGCGTGCCGGTGATCGATCACTGGTGGCAGACCGAGACCGGCTGGTCGATCTGCGGCAACTTCGTCGGGCTCGAGGCGATGCCGATCAAGCCGGGCTCGTGCTCGGTGCCGGCGCCGGGCTGGAATCTCCAGGTGCTGGACGAGCAGGGCAAGCCCGTCGCCAAGCCCGGCGAGGTCGGCGCGCTGGCGGCCAGGCTGCCCTTGCCGCCGGGTACTTTCCCGACTCTGTGGAACGCCGACGAGCGCTTCCGGCAGGCCTATCTCGCGGACTATCCCGGCTACTACAAGACGGGCGACGCGGGCTTCATCGACCAGGAAGGCTACGTCTCGGTGATGACGCGCGTCGACGACGTGATCAACGTCGCGGGCCATCGCCTGTCGACCGGCCAGATCGAGGAGGTCCTGGGCAGCCACAACGACGTCGCCGAATGCGCGGTGATCGGCGTCGCCGACGACTTGAAGGGCCAGGTGCCGTTCGGCTTCCTGGTGCTGAAGGCCGGCGTCAACCGGCCGAAGGAAGATACCGTGCGCGAGGTCGTCCAGCTCGTGCGCGAGCGCATCGGCCCCGTCGCCTTCTTCAAGGCCGCCATCGTCGTGCCGCGCCTGCCGAAGACGCGGTCGGGCAAGATCCTGCGCGGCCCCATGCAGAAGATCGCCGACGGCCAGCCGTGGAAGATGCCGGCGACGATCGAGGATCCCGGTGCGCTCGACGAGATCACCGGCGGGCTGAAGACGGCAGGGTATGCCGGGAAAGGTTAGTCGGGAGCACGGGCCTCTGGCCCGCTCATGACGCACGCGCGGCGTTCGCATGAGCAAGCTGATCGAGGAGATGGCGACAGTGACCTTGTCGGCACACGATGCCGAAGTGCGGTTCCGGCGCCTGGCTGCGCGTGGCAAGCTTGAGCGGGGCCTCGCTATACTGGATCGGCTGAACGCCGCCGACCGCGGCGAGGGATTGCGCCGTCGCAAGTAGAAGGAAGAGACAGCATGGCTCTCGATGTGAACCGCTCCGATCTGGTCGTAGGCGTGGTCGGAACCGGCGCCATGGGGCGCGGCATCGCGCAGGTGACGGCGCAAGGAGGCATGAAGGCGATCATGTTCGATGCTGCGGCAGGCGGCGCCGCGAAGGCCAAGGGCGCGATCCTCGAGACGCTGAAGGGCCTTGTCGCCAAGGGGCGCCTGACCGACGCCGATCTCGCCAAGACCGATGCCAACCTCGCGGTCGCCGACAAGCTCGATGACCTCAAGGCCTGCCACGTCATCGTCGAGGCGGTGTTCGAGAACCTCGAGGTCAAGCAGAAGCTGTTCGGTGAGCTGGAGGCCGTGGTCGCGCCCGAGACCATCCTCGCCTCCAACACCTCGTCGATCCGCATCGCCTCGATCGCGCGTTCGCTGAAACATCGCGAGCGCGTCTGCGGCATGCACTATTTCAATCCCGTGCCGCTGATGAAGCTCGTGGAGGTGATCCGCGCCGCCGACACCGCGCAGTGGGTGGTCGACGCCATGGTGGCGCTGGGCAAGCGCCAGACGCGCGTGCCTGTCGTGGTGGGCGACACGCCGGGCTTCCTGGTCAATCTCGGCGGCACGGCGATCGGCACCGAGGGCCTGCGCATCATGCAGGAGGGCAGGGCGACGCCCTCGCAGGTCGACGCCGTCATGCGCGACAGCTGCGGCTTCCGCATGGGACCGTTCGAACTGATGGACCTCACCGGCATCGACGTGAACTTCCCGGCGCGCAAGATCATCTACGAGGGCTTCTTCCACGACCGCCGCATGACGCCCAGTCCCTATCACGAGAGCCTCTATGCGGCGGGCCGGCTCGGTCGCAAGGCCGGCGGCGGCTGGT
>JAEWIV010000274.1 GCA_023386865.1 Pseudomonadota bacterium | reverse complement strand
GCTGCTCCAAGTGACATCCCAACGGCTAGAACCGTTTCGGGCCCGCCCCAGCTATTACGCCCCCGTGGCGGAATGAGCTGCGTATTATCCACGACAAGGACCAGCGTTGGACGACGACGCGGTGGCGCCGGCGAGGCAGCCGAAGCTGTCATGGCTGGCCCTTAGCCACTCAGCGACGCCGATCGCCGCGGTCGCCCTGGCCGCGCTTGGCAACGGTCTTTGCCTTGCGGCGCCGGTCCTGCGCCAGCGACCGGCCGACGTCCTCGACTTCCTTGAACGATGTCCCGCGACGATTGCGACGCACGTAGAGCTTGTTGGTGCCGGTGTCGATGAGCTCGCGCTTGGCGGCCCTGCGCCGTGGTTGCCGCTTGGCTACCACCTTTTTCCTCGCTGCCATCCAGACCCTCCCGAGTGGTATGGGACCGCAACGAAGCGCGAAGCAGGACGTTGCGACGCGCTGCTTCCGTGTGCCAGGGCGGGATTCTGCCCTGAAGGGCGAAGGGAAAGGTGCAGGAAGCCAAAGGCGACCTGCAGAAGGGTGTCGGCAAGGGCAAGGACGCCATCAAGAAGGCAGCCGATCTATAGCTGCGTTGCTACGCACGGACAGGGGGTGCTAAGTGGCGCCCCTTTCAGTGTCCCGTTATGGAGCGCGCGGGGCTAGGGCCGCGTTCAGCACCGCAGGTGACTAACGAAGATGGCGACGAACAAGAAGGGCCTTTGAAGAGCCTGTCGGTGATGGCAAGTAGCGTTTGGGTCTGGCGTCGTGCATTCGCCTCTGGCCGGAAGCGACCATCTAGAAAAGCAGGCTTAGTCCTGAAGCAATGAGCAGAACGTTGACTATCACGCCGAAGTGCCCATCGCTAAGACGGCGGAACAACGTTATGCCGATACTGGTTCCCAACAGCATCGGGGGCACAAACAGAAAGCTATGCAAGCCAACCGAAATGCGCTCAGCGGTTGTAGGATGCACCAGCATGAGCAGCAGGAGCGCGGCGACCTGGACAACAAGAATGAACGGTTGATACAGTGCCCTTTGGCGTTCCTTGGTCCATCCCTTGAGGCCACACCAAACCGTAACAAAAGCTCCGGGGAACGCCGCGGCACCTCCAGTTATGCCCCCTAGAAATCCTGCCGTGGCATCGAGCAGAGCATGCTGCCGCCGGACGATGATTTTCGGGCGCAGCAGCATGAAGCTCGCGTACGCCACGAGGAGGAAGCCAATGCAGTGTACATAAATGCCCCGAGCCTCGAACAACACCCACAATCCGAAGGGAAGCCCCAAGGCGGCGCCAACCAGGAAAACGGACAACTCGCGCCACTCCACTTGGCGGCGCAGCCACCAAACCATGTAGGCCTGCCCTACGATGCTGCAGATCATCATGGTCTGCACCACGAAGATGGCATCGTCGATGACATGGAATAGAATGGCGCCACAGATTGCGGAGAACGCGAAGCCTGCAACGCTGGATATGACCGCAGCAGATAATACGGCCCCAGAAATCTGGAGTAACTGAAGCCCTGTGTCCAACTGAGCGATGACCAAGCCATAAGCGACCACGGCGAATAGCGCAGCGCTCCTGACAAACCGATCGTCCGTCAATATGCGCATGACATCTAGAAGGCGTTGTTGAATGCCAAGGACGTCGCCCGGCAGGTGTATTGCGGCGTGCATGGCGTGCTCGCTTCCGAGTCGCCGCCGTAGTCGCACATCTCGAACGCACCTGTTCGCAGGTTCAGCGTGTAAAGCTGGGTGAGATATTGGCGCCCGCTGGCAAAGGCCGCATGTGCGAAAAGCACTTCGTTGCCGGTGATCCAGGTCCAGTTGACTGGCACCTCTGCGCTTACCAATTGATTGTCAAAATCAATCGAGAAGGACCATCGCCCGGACGACTGGGAGTCTTCACAGAGAAAGCGCGCCACGCCATTTTGTGCGCTTCCATGCATGGGCACAAAACAGGCCATCGCGAGCACCCAGCGCGACATCCATGAGCGCAGCATCGTTTCCCTCTGCCTCAGCGTAAGAGCGCCCCTTTCAGGCTGTGCCGGGTCATGCATGCGGATCATTTTCAAGACAGAACCAAGTCCCCAAGCGCCCATCGCCGCACTTTGCAACTTCCTCCAGGTCGTGAGGGCTGCCGACGTGCAGGACAACGGACGGAACGCAGTGGCTTTGCTGGAAGATGGGCCACGGTCTCTTTTCTTCTTGGTAGCTTGCGCCGGAGGAGAGAAGCATCGATCCGAACGCCGCTCCACCAAGCTCTACGTGCAGGTTTTGGCTGCTTGCGCGCACCTGAATTAGCGTTGCCACGAACTGCAATGGCGGCAAACACTTGCGCAAGAAAAGAGGCGAAGGCCAATTCTCTAAGTAAAGTCTGCATGGCGTCCCGCAATGCTCCAGAACTATGCGTAGCCCGTTGGCCCGTCGCCCCAGTCTTCTCCAATCGACGGCTAGGTCGCAGTGGCAAATGCCACACACTGTCGCCAGACTCATTCGGCTTCGACGGTAGAGCTGTACAACCTGGGGTTCTAGCGCAGGCCGGTGGGCGACCAGCCTGGCCCGGCCGTTGGAGGCGGACACCCATTGAAGTGCATCCACTTCGGCGTTTGACCCAAAGCCGACATGCCACAAGTCCGGCCCGCGATGACGCCGTGACTCCGGGACTGACCAAGGCTGGCGCTCACCTACATTGCCAGGAGGCGCGTTCCGGCCTCAAATGCAGCGCAGAGAAAATTGAGGCGGGCATGGCCGATAAAGTCGAGGGAGGTTGTCTCTGCGGCGCCGTCCGCTTTGTCGCGAGGGGCAAGCCAAAGGGAGTGTTCTGGTGTCATTGCCAGAGCTGCCGTCGCCACAGTGGCGCGCCGGTTTCCGTATTCGTAGGCTTTAATCGCGATGCCTACGCGGTGACCAAGGGCGAGATTACGAGGTTCAAATCCTCATCCGGCCACGATGCGTGGCATCTGCCGGGCGTGCGGCTCGACGCTGACCTGCGAGTCCGCACAATCGCCGGAGGACACCCATTTCCACGTAGGCACGTTCGACAACGGCGACCAGTTCGAACCGTCGAAGCATTTTTTCCGCAACGAGCAGCTACCCTGGCTGCACCTGAAGTGACCCAGAAGGGCAGTCGGTTACGACAGATGCACCGCTCGCCCTCTGTTCATGTAGGTCGTGGGACGCGGGCCCTCTGAATACTCGTTGCGAAGCTCGGCGATGTCGAAGCCCGCTGTTGCGATCAACTCATTGATCTTGCGATCGAGGCGGCAACCGCCAGCTATCCGCCGCCAAATCGGCGTCAGCCGATGCTGCCACCGCGCAACGCTAGGTCCGGGCGAGAGACCGTGCTCGACGAACAGCAACGTACCATTCCGCCTGAGCACGCGCCGCATCTCGCGCAGCGCGATGAGGGGGTCGGGAATGGAGCAAAGCGTCCAGGTCATCACCAGAGTGTCGATGCTTTCATCGTCCAACGGCAGGTCCGCGGCGGAACCCTGCAGCAGATCGACCGGCACCCTCGCCTCGCTGGCACGTCGGCGCGCCATGTCCAGCAACTCGGAAGACGGTACCAATGACTTGCTTCACAGCGTCAGCGTACAGCGGCAAGTTCAGTCCCGATCCGACGCCGATCTCGAGCACGCGACCTTGCGCGGCGCGAACGAGTTCTCGACGATACTTCTGGATCGGGTGCTGACCCATCGCGAAGTTGTGAGCCGGGGCAGAACCGCGCGACCGTAGAAGCTCATGGCTACAACATTCTGAAAGCAGCGTAGGAAAATGGCTGTTCCAAGCCCGAGGGGGTCTTATGGATTTCGCGCGCGCTGCTGCTCAGCACGAAGGCCTCTCCGAGCCTATTCGCCAGCGTCATCGGGTCGTAGCGCTGCACCGGCAGGCCGCTGCACTTGTCCGGACCGTCGAGTGCAAAGGTTGCGACTATTACTGTCGCTCCCGAACGTGTCGCCGCTGTAAGGGCAGCGATATAGGCATCCTGGTGCACTCGCTCGGTGAGGAAGTGGAATACCGCGCGATCATGCCAGATGGCCCACGTCCGGGTGGGCTGCCAATGCGTGATCTCTGCGTTGATCCACTGGACCTTGGCCGCGCTATTCCCTAGCCGTGCCTTGGACTTTTCCAGGGCGGTCTCAGAGACGTCGAGCACGGTGATGTCCGTGAACCCTTTGACGAGCAGGTCGTCGACCAGGGTGGAAGCACCGCCGCCGACATCGATCACCGAAGCCTTGTGGTCGGGCGAAGCGGAGTCGATTAACTCCAGCGACCGCACCGAGTGCGGCTGACACCAGCTCACCGCCGTCTCGCTGCGGTGGCCATAGAGGTCTTCCCAATGGCTGCGCGTACGGCTCATGGTCGCCTCCTGCGTACAGCGGCACTCCGGAAGCAATATTGCCTATTGATTCGACTACCGTCCCGGCTTGCGCGCCAGGAACACGTACCCGTAGACCTCGAAACGGCGGGCGTTCTTCTCACCCCCGGCGCCCTTGAAGGTGTCGACCGATGGCCCGACCGCCACGTCCACGAAGCCGGCTTCCCTCAACATCTGCTGCCAGGCTGCACACGGCAGACCACCGGCAATTCAAGCCGTCCAGAGATCTATGTTTCTGATGGCCGCCTCGGGAACCGGGCTGCCATTGGCGATGTCGGCGAACTCAAGCCACCCGCCGGGACGAAGCACGCGATGGATCTCAGAGAATACCGCCTGCTTGTCCGGGCAGAGATTGATCACGCCATTGCTGATCACGACGTCGGCCCATCCGTCCTCGACCGGCAAGCGCTCGATCAGGCCCTCGCGGAACTCTACATTAAGCAGGCTCATTGACTTCGCCGTGTGCCGCGACTTGTCGAGCATCTCCTTCGTCATGTCGATGCCGACGACTTCGCCCGTAGCGCCGGTCTGACGTGCGGCGACGAAGCAATCGAAGCCCGCCCCAGATCCCAGATCGACGACGCGCTCACCCTTCTGGATGGGGCGCATCGAAAATACATTTCCCACACCCGCAAAGGATTCCACAGCCGCATCCGGCAACGACGCCGTTGTCGCTTCATCGTAACCGAGATGCCGAGCCAAAAAGCGGCCCGTATGGAAGTGGAAGCTTCCGGCCGGGTCCGTCGCGACCTCGCTGTATTTCTTGCTGACTTCTCTGCGCAGGGCTTCGGCATCCAGGCCGATGTCCTCCTTGACGCTTACACTCATGGCTTTTCCTCCAGTTGAGGTTACTTTTCCGGCACGCCTGCTTTGCGCAGGCCATCGAGGTACAAATCCAGTTGTTCGGCCCGCTTCAGGTAAAACAGGCGCTGGCGGGCAAACTGGATGGTGAACTCGGGCTTAATGCGCATGAGGTCCGCCATAGCTGACGCGACCTGGCCATCCTCGCCGATGTGGCCAACCGCGGAAACGAGATGTGCATAGGCCCAGTAAAGCGCCTTGGGCACTTGAATGGACCGCCTCGCCCAAGTCGCCGCATCAGCGAACTCGCCCCGGAACAGATGTGCCAGAGACCGGTAAGAGTAGAACGCCCATCGGAAGGGATCGTGCGGGCTGAGTTGAATGGCCGTCTCGAATTGGCTGACCGCCTCGTCAAGCCGCCCCTCATAGGCAAGAGAATCACCGAGGCCGCAGTAACTAACGGCCAGCGACGGATTGAGCTCGATGGCGTGCTGAAGCGCACCGATCGCCTTGTCGTATTCGCGACGCGCCAGGAGAACCCGGCCCAGGGTAAAGAAGCTGTTGGCGTCTTGGTCGTCCAGTTCGATTGCCAGATTGGCCGCAAGCAAGGCTTCGTCCAGGCGCTTGCCGTCGGCCGGAGCATCGAAATAGACCATGCTCAGGATGACGGCGTAGGCCAGACGCGAATGAGCCGATGCCAGTGTCGGGTCGAGTTCGATCGCCTGACGCAGGACGCCCTGCGAACGCGCGTTGGCTTCTGGTGTGAACTTGTAGAACTCGGCCAGGCCGAGCTGATAGAGATCCCATGCTCCGAGATTCTTGCGTGGCCGGCTTTCCGCCTTCTTCTGCTCGGCAAGGCCGAGCTCCGCCTCGATGCGCGAGGCTACGGTGCGGGAGATGTCATCCTGCAATTCGAAGATGTCTGATGAATCGCGATCGAAGCGCTCGGACCATACGCTCTGCTCCGTCGCCGCGTTGACCACCTGCACCGTGACTCGAAAGCGTTGTCCGGCGCGGCGCATGCTGCCGGTGACCAGATAGTCGGCGACGAGCTTCTGGCCGATGACGCGCAGGCTTTCGTGTGATTTCCGGAAAGCGAACGCCGGATTGCGCGCCACGACACTCAGCCAGCGGTTCTTGGCAAGCAGCGTGGTGATGTCCTCGGTAAGACCGTCCGCCAGATAGTCTTCGGACGCGTCAGCGTTGAGGTTGGTGAAGGGAAGCACGGCAGCAGTGGGTTTTCCCTCGGCTGCCGGAGGCGGAGCGACAACGGTTTGCTCGACGGCGGCAACGTCCTGCACCGGAGCGATAAAGCGGAAACCTCTGCCATGCACAGTCGTGATCGTATGTTGGGCAGCGCCGTCGTCCCCGACTGCCCGCCGAGCGGCCTTGATCTGGCTGCTCAAGGCTGACTCGGAGACGATTCGGTCGCCCCAGATCTGGGCGAAAATCTCTTCCTTCGTGATGGTGCGATTGGCGTTGCGCGCCAACAGCACGAGAAGGTCGAAGACCTGGGGCTCCACGGGCACGCGCTCGCCCTTCTCTCGCAATTCGAAGTGAGCCATATCAAGCTCGAAGTCACGAAAGCGAATGATGTTCGTGGGGGCGAACTCAGCGCCGAGGTCGACACGATACGCGTGGATCGGCCGGCTGATGTTCTTGACTGTTTGATCGCCCAGGGAAACCACCCGCACCGGCACGTTGGAGCCGATGTGGTCATGGACCTGCTTCGACAGCACTATGCCACCGGGCTCGGCTAAGCCTTCCAGCCGTGCAGCGACATTCACGCCGTCGCCATAGATGTCGTCGCCCTCGACGATGACATCGCCCAGATGCAACCCGATCCTGAGTTGCAGGCGGTGGGTCAGCGCCGCCCCTGCGTTGCGGGAAGCCAACTCGGTCTGGGTCGCGACGGCGCATTTCAGGGCGTCGACGACGCTGGTGAACTCCGCGAGGACACCGTCCCCCATCAACTTGACCAAGCGGCCATGGTGACGAGAGATCGCCGGCGAGATGACGGCGCCATGCATGTCCTTGAGGCGCGCCAGCGTGCCTGATTCATCGAGCTCCATGAGTCGGCTGTAGCCAACGACATCCATGGCGACCACGGTGGCAAGCTTGCGTTCCATACTCGCCTGACCTCTCGACCTAGGTAGTCAGCTTGGATCTTCAGGGTATCCGCCGAGCAACGCCGTGGACAAGTATCGCTCGGCGCAGTCGGGCAATATCGTGACTACGGTAAGGCCCTTCATTTCATTGCGACTGGCCAATCTGACGGCGCAAGCAAGCGCAGCGCCCGACGAGATGCCGCCAGGAATGCCGTCCAATGCCGCGAGGCGGCGCGACGTGGCGATCGCCTCCTCGTTGCCGACCAGCATCACCTCGTCGATCAAGCTGCGATCAAGTACATCGGGCACGAAGCCGGCGCCAATACCTTGAATGAGGTGCGGCGAATGCTTTCCACCCGACAGGACGGGGCTATTTTCAGGTTCGACAGCAACCACGCGCAAATGGGGATTGCGTGCCTTCAGTACGTCGGCAACGCCCGTGAGGGTCCCTCCAGTACCCACGCCGAGCACCAACGCATCGACCACACCGTCAGTGTCGCGCCAGATTTCCTCTGCCGTCGTGCGCCGATGGATGTCGGGGTTTGCGGGATGGCCGAATTGCCAGGGCATCACCGCCTTAGGCGTAGTGGCGATGATCTCCTTAGCTTTGGCGATAGAGCCACCTATCCCTTCTGCGCGCGGCGTCAGCATGAGTTCAGCGCCGAGGAAACGCATGAGCCGGCGCCTTTCCATGGAGAAGCTGTCGGGCATCGTCAGGATGCATCGGTAACCCTTGGCGGCGCAGGCGAAGGCGAGACCGATGCCGGTATTTCCTGACGTTGGCTCGACTATGACGCTGCCAGCACCGATCGTGCCGGCTGCCTCCATAGCCTCGAGCATCGAGACGGCGATACGGTCCTTGACGCTGCCGAGAGGATTGAAGAACTCCAGCTTGGCCAGCACCTCGCCTTGGCAACCGGCCTCCCGGGTCAGCCGCCCGATCCGAACCAGCGGCGTATTTCCGATGGTGTCCAGGATCGTCTCATAGACCCGGCCTCGGCCGGGCTTGTCCAGAACAACACGGGGAGGGCTGTACTCGTTCATTTGCGCTCCGAAGACATAGTCTATGACGACCACAGCATCGTCCCCTGGGCCGCCAAATGCTTGGCCGGTCCCTGAGGAAGTTCTGGATTTTTCATGAGGAAGCATCGGATCCCGACCGCCCCTCGTCCGCGACGAGTTGATCGAGTACGATTTGCAATTGCTCCGATGTCTAGTCCGCTATTGGCCCTTTTCTGAAGTGGCCACCGGGTCCGGCAATGTCTGAAGTTGGGGTTACACCGGAAGTGACGGTCAGAAGGTCAAACCGACGCGAATGACCCAAACCGGTTGTGCCTGTCCCTCAACGGGCGATGCATTACCCCGCTGCCACACAGTGATCGGCTATGCTTAATTCCCAGGACCTCTGCACGACGTAGGATACCCCGATGCAATCACCGCCCATGGGCCCAGACATCGCCCGTTCCGCCCTCATCATCGTGGACATGCAGAACGACTTCCTGCATCCCGACGGGAGCTTCAGCCGGATGGCAACTGAACATCCCGAGTTCAACATCGACATGCCCTTCCTCGTGGGGACGATCCCGCATGTGAAGCGGCTGGCAGATGCCTTCCGGGCAGCAAGCAGACCCGTTGTGTACATCGCGCACATCCTGAAGCCTGATTATTCGGACGCCGCCTTCCCCTATTGGCGATTGGGATTGCAGCCCGGTGCGGGAAACAGGACACACTGCGTCCAGGGAACGTGGGGTGCCGAGATCATCGACGAGCTAAAGCCCCGTCAAGACGAGCATCTGATCACCAAGAAGGGGTTCGGAGGCTTCGCGAACACGCAGCTTGACACCGTTCTTCGCAACCTGAGTGTGACTACCTGCGTCGTGACAGGCGTCACCACATGCGTTTGCGTTTCCAACACCGTGCGCGGCGGGGTCGAGCACAACTATCGCACCATCCTTGTCAGCGACGCCGTGGCCGAGGTTTCCCGGGAAACACATGAGGGCGAACTGAAAACGATGGGCCGGGTCTTCGCGGACGTGAAGACGACGGATGAGGTTTTGGCAATGCTGGGACGATAACAGCTATGGCCGCCAGACCTTTGCTAAGTCGGTAACTGGCCCGACTCGGACCTGCCGGCACGTCCGCTTTTCCGCCGCTCTGGGGCCAAGCGGACATCAGTCGGCGAATACGAGCGGTCGCGATTAATGAGTTCGCGGCCTGGCTTTTGCCATTCACAGGCCAAATCCCGCCCGTTTTTCCAGACCGGCCGACGGCTAAGTCGTTGATTTGACGACCGTTCCGACTGAAAAGTTCAATCCCGCCCCTTGGCACCATTCCTGGGACAGCCGCGTCAGACGACCTGCTTCATTCCCGCCGCTTCCAGCACGCTGCGCGGGATCATGAGGCGGGCGCACATTACCGGACGCGGCGAGGTGCCGACCCGCACCTCACCCACGATGCCCAACAGCATGTAGGCTTCCTCGCGCGATAGCCCGGTGCGGCTGGCTACGAAATCCACCGACCCGCGCGAGGCGTCCTCCGTCGCGGCTTCGACCGTCGGCCCCCAGCCCAGAATCTGGATGGTGTCGGCTTGCTCGATGATCGGACGGTCCAGCTTCACACCTTTGTTGAGCCCGATCCTCGCCCGCACCGAGGCGCTGCATTCGATGCCTGTGCCCGAGATGATGCCGTCGCTTATCACTGCGTGCGGATCGGCGAAAAAGACCTGGGCGCCGGGATAGAATACCGGCAAGTGGACACGCGATCCCACTCCGACATCCTTCTGGTCGAAGTCGCCGCCATACGCGCCGGCGTAGGAGGGTTTGTAGCCTTCGGGCGGCATGGTCGAGATGGTGCCGAGATTGGGATGGAGCGGGATCGGGATGCGGTTGCCGAACCACGCCTTACCGTCGCGCACCGGGCAGGCAAGCGCCTTGGGCTCGGCGAACTCGTCCTTCAGTACGCCGAACTGCTTCAAGATGGCGGTCACGCCGTCGACGCGAGGGGTGATCTCGATCAGATCGATGGCGACCGCGTCGCCGGGCTCCGCGCCGTGCACGATGATCGGACCGGCGATGGGGGTCAGTGGGTGGCCCTCACATTCCGGCGTGAAGGGGGTCGGGATGGTCTTCACGTCCGGCACTTCGGCGAGCGATCCCAGCACCTCGACACCAAACTCTTGGTCAGGCTCTATCTTCATCAGCGCCGGCGTGTTCGGATTGATGCTGAAAAGATAGGAGTGACGGTAGGCCATAGTTGACGTTCCTCGAAATGGTCAGTTGCCGACATTCCCCGGATGAAACGGGGCGTCGCACCAATCTACTTCATGCACGCCATTCGGCGAAATCGCCTAAGATCCGTTACGTCACCATAGAATAACCGCTGGGCGGAGGGGCGGGTACACCGACATTTCCCGGGCTTGCGAAGGTATCCGGTTCGAGGGGCAAAGCGGACACAACGCCGACGGGCTCTCACTTCCGAGTATGACCCTAAACGGACATAGCCCGACGCGTTGTGGTGGCTGGGAACCGCACAATGTGATTTGATAATCTCTCGATCTGCGCGCAAGGGGACCACCGTGACTGAGAAGGACGTTAGCATCGCTCATGCCCTCCTCGATGATGGGACGCTTAAGTCCAATACTTTACGGGGAAAGCCTTGGCTGTAAGCTTCGGAGCGGGCTTCCATGTGGCCCCGGGCAAAGCCGTCGATGCTCGCGCCTACGATCGATGGACAGGTCGCTGGTCGCGTCTGTTCGTCCCGTCAGTCGTGGCGGCCGCAGGCGTAGCGGAAGGTCACCGGGTGCTCGATGTTTCCACGGGAATGGGCGAGGCGGCGCTTGCTGCTCTCCCTATTGCCGGTCCGTCGGGCGGGGTGGTCGGTGCAGACATCTCTGTCGCGATGCTCGAGGGCGCGCGCGCACGCTTGCAAACGCCCCTGTTCCTGCCGGTGACAGCCGACGGTCAAGCATTGCCCTTCGCCGACCAGAGTTTCGACTCGGTCATTTGCCATCTCGGCTTGCAGTTCTTTCCGGACCCGGCGCTGGGCCTAAAGGAGTTTCGCCGGGTCTTGCGTCGCGGCAAGAGCCTGGGATTGTGTGTCATATCCAGGGCTGATCGTGCGCCAATGTGGGGAGTTCTCGCCGACGCTGTCGGGCGATTGCGTCCCGACCTGTGGAAGGCGCTTCATCTTTCCTTCGCACTCGACGATCCGGCAATGTTGGCAAAATTGCTGAGCGATGCAGGCTTCATTGATGTCCATGTCGAGCTGGAAACGCGCCAAGATGCATTTGCGGATTTTGATGAATATTGGGCGCCCATCGAGGCGGGCGTCGGCTCGATACCTCAGGGATACCTAACGCTCTCCGACACCGGACGTCGGGACGTTCGAGAAGAGGTAACGGCACGACTGGCGCGCTTCCTCGTGGGGAACGAGCTTAGGATGAGCGTCGAGATGCTGATCGGCCATGGGCGTGCGTAGAGGCGCTGGTCTTACTTACGCTTTTGGCCCGAAACGACCGTTGACGGTCGGGCAGAGCATGTCCGCTGGCCCGGGTCCTTCAGAGACACCAACCGCCGACCGCAAGGCTGGCTCCTTGCCGTGCGCTGAGCCTCCGCTGGCAACGCTTCGCTATCCATTGTCGATATGTCCGCTATTGGCCGATCTCCGACGAACCGCGCGATGTCGCCGAAGTCTGCAATCGGGGCGGAACCGGACACCGGTCGGTACGACTTAATAGGTTTGACCCTAGTCACGGCCGCGCTTGATTGTCCGTGGAGCCATCGTGAGGGCGTGAAGCATACGCGCGGCGGTGGGCGAAAGGGGCGCGTCGGCACGCACGAATGCGCCCATGTACGGACGCCCGAGACGTTCGCGAATCTTCACCCGCTCGAGCCGGCCGCCAGCTACCTG
>JAEWIV010000483.1 GCA_023386865.1 Pseudomonadota bacterium | reverse complement strand
TTCCACGACACCGCCGTCTGGATTAGGACGCCGGCGTGAGCCTCCCCAACGATGTTGGGGAGGTGTCCGCGAAGCGGACGGAGGGCCACCTCCCCGCGCTGCGCGCAGGGAGGAAGGGATGACGTTCCAACCCGCCCCCAACCCCAGCATTGCCCAGGCGCAGGCGGCGCCGACGGCCGATCGCGCGCATGTCCTGGTGATCGGCAACGAGAAGGGCGGTTCGGGCAAGTCGACGACGGCGCTGCACATCGCGGTCGCGCTGCTGGGCGAGGGGATGAAGGTCGCCACGCTCGACCTCGATGCGCGCCAGGGCGCGCTCGGCCGCTACATCGAGAACCGCGCGGCCTATGCCCAGCGCAAGGGCGTCGATTTGCCGATGCCGGTCCACGCCGCGGTGCCGCTGTCGACGCTCAGCGATCGTAATGAAGCCCAAGCCGACGAACGCGCTCGCCTGGAAGCGGCGCTGGAGCAGGTGATCGACAGCGTCGACTTCGTCATCATCGACACGCCGGGTAGCGACACCTACCTGTCCCGGCTGGCCCATACCTGGGCCGACACGCTCCTGACGCCGCTGAACGACAGCTTCATCGACCTCGACCTGCTGGCGCGCGTCGATCCCGACACGCTGAAGATCGTGCGGCCGTCGATCTATGCCGAGGCGGTGTGGAAGCAGCGCCAGCTCAGGGCGGTGCAGGGCGGCCGGCCGGTCGACTGGGTGGTGATGCGCAATCGCCTGTCGTCGCTCGCCGCGCGCAACAAGCGCGACATGGGGGCGGTGATCGAGGCGCTCGCCAGGCGCATCGGCTTTCGCATCGCCGCGGGGCTGAGCGAGCGCGTGATCTACAAGGAGCTGTTCCTGAACGGGCTCACCCTGCTCGACCTGAAGCGCGGCGGTCTCAAGGGGGACAAGGCGGGACCATCGCTGACCTTGAGCCACGTCGCGGCGCGCCAGGAGGTGCGCGATCTCGTGGCCGCGCTCAATCTGCCGCGGCGAGATGCGGCCGCGCCATCGGCTGCGCCCGCGACAGAAGAAGCCACGCCAGGCCCGCAAGCTGCAGGATGAAGAGGGCGCCGAAGGCCCAGGCGTAGCCGTCGGCCGAATAGCCGGTCGCCGTGCGCGGCCACTGGTCGACGATCTTCCCGATCGCCCATTGGCCGGCGAAGATCACCGAGAACACCACGAGGTTGCTCGAGGTGCTGACGCGGCCGGCATAGTGCGCCGGGAACGACGCCACCATCAGCGGCATGTACTGGATGGGGCAGGCGCCGAGGAAGCCGAACGCCATCCACGCCGCCACCGGATGGAACGACGGCACGAAGGCGATCCAGCCGCAGACGATCGCGAACAGGATGCTCATCAGGCCGGCCGAGGCGAAGTTGCTGACGCCGATCCGGCGCAGCGCGCTGGCGATCACGCCGCTCATGGCGAAGCCCAGCGTCGTGGCCGCCGCGGCGTAGAGCTGGATGTCGGCGCGCAGCTCCTTGTCGGCGAAGCCGCCGACGTCGCGCAGCCACGGCCCGATCCACAGCGAGATGCAGCCGATGAAGGCGAGCTGCTGGACGGCGAGCAGCGGCTGGATGCGCCAGTAGAAGCCGTCGGTCAGCACCGTGCCGGTGATGCGGAACTGCTCGGCCAGCGTCCCGGTGGCGCGCGGCCCGCCGCGCTCGGGGACGACGACGAACAGGATCGTCGAGGGGGCGAGGCAGAAGCCGGCCAGCCAGAAGAACAGGCCCTGCCAGCTCACGACCGACAGCGACCACTCGACGGGAAGCGTCGCCGCCATCGAGCCGAGCCCGCCCGCCATCATGTGGAAGCCGGTGACGAGGCCCCAGCGCTCGGGCGGATACCACAGCGTGATCGCCTTGATCGCGGCCATCAGGCCGCCGGCGAAGCCGAGCCCGATCAGCACGCGCGCCACGATCAGCTCGCCGAGCGACAGGCTCAGCCCGAACAGGGCCGAGCCGGCGGCGGCCATCGCCAGCAGCACGACCTGCACGCGGCGCGGGCCGTAGCGGTCGAGCATGACGCCCAGCACCGGCTGGCAGCCGGCGAAGAACAGGAAGAACGCCGAGGTGAGCAGCCCGAGATCGCCCGCGGTGATGCCGATGTCACGCTCGAGGTAGGGGAAGATCACGGCGTTCACGCCGCGGAAGATGTAGGACAGGAAGTAGGCGAGCGCGAACGGCAGGAAGACCCGCAGGAACAACGTGGCGAAGGTCGGGGCGTTCGGGGTCATTGCGCCGGAGCCAATCGCGTCGATCGGCTAGTTGCGCCGCATCTTCATCAGCTCGCGCGTCACGCGCGCGGCGGCGATCTCGGTGCCGCGCTCCGTCCAGTGTCCGTCGGTCAGCCGGTAGGTGCCCTGCACGCCGCCGAGATCGTCACGCAGGTCGAAGAACGGCACCGCCGTCTGGCGCAGCTTCACCGCCAGCCGGCGATGGCGGGCGTCGGCGCTGAGCGAGGGGCTGAAATACTTGGGCCACGGACGCCAGAAGTCGACATAGGCCGGGTCACCGGTGCCGACCGGGATCAGGGCGACGCCCAGCTGCACGCCGTTCTCCTTGGCGAGCCGATCGGCCGCGACCAGCCAGCTCAGCGTCTCGTCGACCATCGAGTTGCCTTCGAGGCGATCGGCTTCCTCGGGCGTGTGCGGCATCGGCCAGGTGCCGGTCTCCCAGTCGACCATGCCGGACAGCAGCCAGCCGGCGAGGAACTCGCGGTCCGGGGCGGGCTTGTCGAAAGCCGTCCAGAACTTATCGCCGCCGCGCGACAGGATCTCGCGAATGACCTCCTCGGTCAGCTTGGGATAGTAGTATCGCTTGACGTGCTGGGTGATGCGGGTCAACCGCTCGTCCGCCGGAAGCCTGAGCCATTCGTTCAAGGTGGTGAATTCGCCGTCGATCGGCTTGTTGCCGCGGCCGAACTCGGAGAGGCCGAGGCGATTGACGGTGAGCCAGGTCATGCGCGGCGCCGGGCCGGCGAGCAGCGACGGCAGCGGCAGCTCGGCGATCGGCGGCCGCAGCCAGCCGCCGCCGCCGAACGGCGTCGAGATGAAATCGTTGCCGGCATAGACGGCGAGCACGATGGCGTCCGGCTTCAACGCCAGCCCGACGTTCCTGATGCGATAGTAGTAGTGGCGCGGTCCCGTCGCCGAGACGCCGAAATTGATCGCCTCCGCGTCGGTCTGGCCGTTCGCCGCCAGACGCTTCTCGACGACGGCCGACAGGGGCGCGCCCAGGAAGGCCCCTTCCAAAAAGCTGTCGCCGACCAGGATGGACCGGAAGCGCACGTTGGGCGGGCGCTCGAACGTTCGCGGCCGGTCGCGCAGCGCCCAGTCGTTGTAGCTCACCTCCGGCGTCGAGGTGACCTCGATCGGCCGCATGTCGCGCGCGGGCCAGGACGGCACGACGAGCGAGGCGATCGCCTCGCTGCCGGCAAGCGCGGCCACCAGCAGCAGAACGACGTAGAGCGGCCAGAAAAAGCGTTGGGCTTTCACGGCGTCGTTCTCCCGCCCTCAGCAGCCCTTGCCCTTGCTGCGACAGAGCTCGTCGAGCATCGGCAGCAGGCGCGGGATCATGCCCTGGGCGAAGATGATCTCCGCCTTGCCGTTGGGATGGGGGTCGGGCACCGTCACCCACAGGCTCGCCGGATCGACGTTCTCGACCGTGGGCAGGAGATCGACGAAGGGCATGCCGTCCTTCTCGACCACGGTCCGCACCTTGGCGGTGATGTCGGCGAAGGGATAGGGCTTGAGCTCGCGCAGCTCGGGGATGTTGAAGACGACGATCCTGGCATCGAGCTCGCGGGCCGTCGCGGCGAAGTCGCCGAGCGCCTTCTTCGTCTGCAGCCAGCCGGCGGCCGCCGGCTGGTAGAGATCGCGGTAGTAGCGCTTCCAGTCGGGCGCTTCGCCGAATTGGCGGAACAGCGAATCGAAGCGGTAGCCGGCCACCACCCAGGCGGCCGAATGCTGGCTGAGCCAGCCGGTGTCGGCATACGACGGCATCGGCTCGGCGTCGTTGATGAAGTAGGCGAGCACGATGATGTCGGGCTTGAGCGGCGCGCCGACCTCGCGGAACAGCGTGAGCTCCTGCAGGGTGTTGTAGTTGCCGACGCCGAGATTGAAGCCGTCGACCTTGCGGCCGGCCTTGACCAGCCCTTCGATCACCTGATGGGCGAACGTTTCCTTCTCGGCGACGCCCCACCCCATGGTGATCGAATCGCCGACGAAGGCGATGCGGGCGGTCCCGTCGGCGGCCTTCGCCGCGATCTCGGGTCCGCGCAGGCCGCGGCTGTCGGTCCGCACGTCGACACCCATGAGCCTGGCCGCAGCCTGCGGCCGATGGCGATGGCCGAGATCGGGCCGCGTGTCGCGCATCTTCACCTCGCGCGCGTACTTCCACATCTCGAGTTCATACAGCATGCCGTCGTCCAGAACGAGGCGTGTGAGGCCCTCCGCAGCCAGCAAGCACAAAAGCGACGCAACGAGGATCAGCAGCAGATTCAACGCGACTTTCATTGGACCGGTTCGGGCGATGTCTGAGGTCGAGGTCTTCGGGGGCCTGGCTTGCGACGGTCCTAATAGCGTGTCCCGCAGTGCGCGTCACCGCGCCAAAATTGCCGCCTGCCTACACGACCGATTGACAACGACCGCCGTCTTTCCTTGCATGTCGCGGTGGCCCGGAAGACCGAAGTAGGACCGACCAAGGGCGCCGCGGCGACCTCCTCCGCGGTGGACGCCTTCACGCGGCAGGTGGCGAGCCTGCCGAAGGCGGGGGCGGGCGGCCGCGGGCGATTGCTGTTCGCCATGGATGCGACGGCGAGCCGCGAGCCGACCTGGGATGTGGCATCGACCCAGCAGGGCGAGATGTTCGTTGCCGCCGCCGGGGTCGGCGGCATAGACGTCCGCCTGGCCTTCTATCGAGGCTTCGACGAATTCAAGGTCAGCCGCTGGACCTCTGACGGACGGGAGCTGGCACGCCTGATGGGCGCGGTACGCTGCCTGGCCGGCCGCACCCAGATCGCCCGGGTGCTGCGCTATGCCGCCGAGCAGCGGCGCGACAGCCGCCTCGACGCCGTCGTGTTCGTCGGCGACTGCTGCGAGGAGGATGTCGACGAAGTCGGCCACGAGGCGGGCCAGCTCGGGCTGCTCGGCCTGCCGGTGTTCGTCTTCCAGGAAGGCGAGGACCGCGTGGCCTCGCGGCTGTTCCCGCAGATCGCCAAGCTGACGCGCGGCGCCTACTGCAAGTTCGATCGTTCCAGTCCCGAGCAGCTGAAGCGCCTGCTCGGCGCGGTCGCGGCCTATGCCGCCGGCGGCCGGGATGCGCTGCTGAAGTACGGCAGGCAGCAGGGCGGAGTTGCGGCCTTGCTGACCGACCAGATGAAGTGACGATGGAGCTCGCCGCCGCCGTCGCGGACTTCTTCGACGCGGAGATCCTGCCCCGGCATCGGGACTGGGTGGCGCATGTCGTGCACCGCCGCGAACCCGCGCCGTTCCTGGCCGGGCTGCGCGACAAGGCGCGGGCGGCGGGCCTGTGGAATCTCGGCCTGCCCGATCGGCTGAGCAACCGCGACTACGCGCCGATCGCGGAGATCACCGGCCGCCTGCCGTGGGCGCCCGAGGTGTTCAACTGCCAGGCGCCGGACGTGCCGAACATGATCATGCTGCAGCATGCGGCGAGCCCGGCGCAGAAGGAGCGGTGGCTGCAGCCGCTGCTCGACGGCCGGGTGCGCTCGGCTTTCGGCATGACCGAGCCCGACGTCGCTTCGTCGGACGCCACGAATATCGCCACCACCATGCGCCGCGATGGGACGGACTGGGTCGTCAACGGCCGCAAGTGGTACATCACCGGCGCCGCCCATCCCGCCTGTGCCTTCGTGATCGTGATGGGCGTGTCGCGCCCCGAAGCACCGCGCACCGGCCGCCATTCCTGCCTGATCGTGCCGATGAACGCCGAGGGGCTGACGGTGGTGCGCGAGCTGCGCTTCCTCGGTTGGGAAGACGAGATCGCGCCCATCGCCGAGCTGACGTTCTCGGACGTCCGCGTGCCGGCCGACAATCTCCTGGGCGCGGAGGGCGAAGGCTTTGCCGCGGCCCAGGTCCGCTTGGGCCCGGCACGGCTGCATCACTGCATGCGGGCGATCGGCGCCAGCGAGGTGCTGGTCGAACTGATGATGGCGCGCGCCGCCGAGCGCCGTGCCTTCGGGCGTGCCGTCATCGACTACGACGCCACCCAGCAGGCGATCGCCCGGTCGCGCATCGAGATCGAGCAGGCCCGCCTGCTGGTGTTGCAGGCGGCCGAGCGCCTGGATGCCGAAGGCCATCAGGCGGCGTGGCGCCACGTGTCGATGGCCAAGGTCGCGGTGCCGGAGATGGCGCAGCGCGTGGCCGACCGGGCGATGCAGGTGTTCGGGGCCATGGGCGGCGGCGACGACGCGCCGATCCACCGCGCCTTCGCGATGGCGCGCCTCCTGCGCATCGCCGACGGGCCCGACGAGGTCCACCTGCGCCAGGTCTTCCGCCAGGAGCCGCAGGCTCGCTGGAGCGTCGCCGATTCGCCCTACATCACGCGGCGGACCTGAGGCACCGCCGGCGCGCCCTAGGCTCCCAGCAGACGCGCCGTCCAGCGTCCGGGCAGCGACTGGCCGAACCACACCGCGGCCTTGGTGCCGATCGGGAAGGCGATGCGGGCGTGATTGCGCTCGAGCCCGCGACGGATGATCGACGCGGCCTTCGCCGACGTCATCATGAACGGCATGGGAAAGGGCGCGTTCGCCGTCATGCGGCTGACGACGAAGCCGGGACAGACGACGCTCACGCCCACGCCGTGCTTCTTCAGCACGTAGCGTATGCTCTCGCCCCACACCCGCACAGCGGCCTTGCTCGCATTGTAGGAGGCCGAGTAGGGCAGGCCGATGAAGCTCGCCAGCGAGGCGACGAGGGCGATCTGGCCGCGTCTGCGCGCCATCAGGCGCGACAGCAGCGGCTCGATCGTGTTGAACACGCCGCCGACGTTGACATCGAAGGTCTGGCGGATGCGCGAAAAATCGTCGAGCGAGGAGTTGTCCTTGTCGATCGAGATGCCGGCGTTGGCGATCACCAGATCGACGGGATAAGCGTCATCGAACGCCGTCAGCCAGGCCGCGAGCCTTTCGCGGTCGACGACATCCACCGTATCGGCAATCACCGCGGCGCCCTTGGCACGGCAGGCGGCGGCAACCGCATCGAGGCGGCCGGCATCGCGTCCGGTCAGCGCCAGCGCCACGCCGGGCGCGGCGTAGTCGAGCGCGAGGGCCTCGCCGATGCCGCTCGATGCTCCGGTGATGACGATGCTGGCGAAACTTTTCATGGGATAACCTTCCCGCGGCGCACGTTGTATGCCCTCGGACCCGATACTAGAGTGCCTCGCCGCAACGCGGCCAGTGGAGTGCCTTATTGATTGCAAGCATGACGGGATACGCCCGGGCGCAGGGATCGGATGAGCGACGGCGCTGGGTCTGGGAGGCGCGCAGCGTCAACGGTCGCAACCTCGAGATCCGCTGTCGCGTGCCGCAGGGCTTCGACCGTCTGGAAAATCCGGCCCGCGGCGCCGTCGGCAGCCGGCTGAAGCGCGGCAATGTCTCGCTCACGTTGACCATCGCCAGCGAGCAGCAGACCAAGCCGTTGCGCGTCAACCGGGCGCTGCTCGCCGAGCTTGCCGGCCTGGTCGACGAGGTGCGCAAGGGGACCGGCGCGGCTGCCCCGACGGCCGACGGACTGTTGCGCGTGCGGGGCGTCATCGAGGACGAGGAGCAGGGCCCGGAGAGCGAGGAGGCGCTCGCCGCCCTCGACCGGGCGTTGACCAAGACCCTCGAGGAGGTGCTGAAGGCCCTGGCCGCCGCGCGCGCCGCCGAAGGCAAGGCGTTAGCGGGCGTCATCGACCGCCACATCGTCGAGATCGAAGGCCTGTGCACGCGGGCCGCCGAGCGCGCGGCGGCGCAGGTCGGCGTCGTGCGCACCCGCTTCGAAAGCCAGCTCGGCGAACTGCTGGAGCGTGCGCCGGCGCTGTCCGAGGAGCGCTTCGCCCAGGAGGTGGCGCTGCTGGTCGGCAAGGCCGACGTGCGCGAGGAGCTCGACCGGCTGGCCGCCCACATTGCCCAGGCGCGCAGCCTGCTCGGCGAGGCGCGGCCCGACAACCCGGTCGGACGCAAGTTCGATTTCCTCTGCCAGGAGTTCAATCGCGAGGCCAATACGCTCTGCTCGAAGTCGGCCGACATCGAGCTGACGCGGATCGGCATCGATCTCAAGGGCGCCATCGAGCGGCTGCGGGAGCAGGTCCAGAATGTCGAATGACAACGGCACGTCGGCGATCCAGCGCCGCGGCCTGATGCTCGTGCTGTCGTCGCCCTCGGGCGCGGGCAAGACCACGCTGTCGCGCCAGCTCCTCGACAACGACAAGCAGATCCAGCTCAGCGTGTCCTGCACGACCCGCCAGAAGCGACCCGGCGAACGCGACGGCGTCGACTATCGCTTCATCGACACGGCGACCTTCCGCGGCATGATCGAACGCAAGGAGTTCCTCGAATATGCCGAGGTGTTCGGCAACTACTACGGCACGCCGAAGGCGCCGGTGGACGATGCGCTGGCCGCCGGGCGCGACGTGCTGTTCGATATCGACTGGCAGGGCACCCAGCAGTTGCGCGACAAGGGCCGGACCGACCTGGTGACGGTTTTCATCCTGCCGCCGTCGACGCGCGATCTCGAGAAGCGCCTGCTGACGCGCGCCCAGGATCCCAAGGAGATCGTGGCGCAGCGAATGGCCAAGGCCGCCGACGAGATGAGCCACTGGGCCGAGTACGACTACGTCGTGGTCAACCGCGACATCGCCACGAGCCTGTCCAACCTCAAGGCGATTCTGACGTCCGAAAGGCTGAAGCGAGAACGTCAGGTCGGCCTGTCGGTCTTCGTCAAAGGGCTGCGCGAGGGGCGGTAGCGGGGTTTGAGATGCCGGTCTGGCCCTGCGAGCGCAGCACGAGCTGCGAGACCGCGTAGGGCCGCCCGGAGAACTCGGCAATCAGGCGATCGCTCGCCGCCTCGATGGTCTCCTCCAGGCGGCGCATGAAGGTCGGCTTGTCGAGTCCGGTCTCGATCGCCGGCAGGAACTCGATGGCGCAGCGGCCCGCCGTCTTGCGCCAGTCGCGGCGGTTCCACAGCAACCCGAGCGAGGTGGCGACCGGCGTCACCGGCAGGGCGAGGTCGCGATAGAGATAGTAGATGCCCGAGCGATAGCGTTCGCGTTCGCCGGGCTCCATCAGGTTGCCTTCGGGGTAGATGGCGATGTGCCGGCCGCTGTCGTAGGCGCGCTGGGCGAACTGCGCGAGACGCTCGCGCTCCTTGCCGCCGCCGCAGGTGTCGACGCGGATCATCTGCAGGCGATAGAGGATGGCGCCGATCAGCGGATAGCGGAACAGCTCCTGCATGGCGACGAAGGCGATGCCGCGAAGCTCGGCGGCGAGGAAGATGCCGTCGCTTTCGCTGTGGTGCTTGTTGGCGAGCAGGGCCGGGCCCTGGGCGGGAATGTTCTCGCGGCCGCGGATCTCTACCTTCATGCCGCCGATCCAGCGCATCGCCCAGACCACCGCGCGCGCCCACCAGTGCAGCAGGGTGCGCAGGACGACAGGCGTGGGAATGGGGACCAGCACGATCCCCACCACCGCGGTCAGCAGGGTGAAGACGTAGAAGAAGATGTTGAAAGCCAGTGAGCGGATCATGGCTGCGACAATAATGAGTGAGTGCTCACTTGTCAAGGGCCAAGGCAAGCCGGACGAAGTCGGCGACGGACAATTCCTCGGCCCGGGCCGTCGGCGGAATGCCCAGCCCCGTCAGGATATCCACCGGACTGGCGAAAACGCTCCCCAGCGAGCTGCGCAGCATCTTGCGGCGCTGGCCGAACGCGGCGGCCGTGACCTTCTCCAGGGGGCGTAAATCGGCCAGCCGGTGCTCCGCCTTGGGCCGCAGGCGCACGACCGAGGAAACGACCTGGGGAGGCGGCACGAAGGCCGAGGGCGCCACGTCGAACAGGCGCTGCACCGTACAGACATGCTGGGCAAGGATGGAGAGACGGCCGTAGTCCTTGCTGCGCGGTGCGGCCGCTAGCCGGTCTGCGACCTCCTTCTGGAACATGAGGACCATTTCCGCCACCTGATCGGCCTGATGCAACCAGCCGGCCAGCAGTGCCGTCGACACGTTGTAGGGCAGATTGGCGACGATCCGCCGTGGTGGCGGCCCGAGCGTGGCCAGATCGACCTCGAGAGCGTCCGCCTCCACGAGCGCGAGCCGTCCGCCGGCGACGGCCTGCAGTTCCTTCAGGGCGGCGATGGCCCTCGCGTCGATCTCGATCGCGACGACACGGCTCGCCCCTTCGAGCAGCAGCGCGCGGGTCAGTCCGCCCGGACCGGGACCGACCTCGATCACTATCCCCTGATCGAGCGGCGCCGCGGCGCGCGCGATGCGCCGGGTGAGGTTGAGGTCGAGGAGGAAGTGCTGGCCCAGCCGCTTGCGCGCATCGAGGCCGTGGGCGGCGATGACCTCGCGCAACGGCGGCAGACCGGCGACGCCATCCATGGCAGGCCGGGTGTCAGGACCCGCGGCGGCGGGCCATATCGTCGGCCATGCGCAGCCCGGCGATGAGGCTCGTCGGATCGGCCCGGCCGGTGCCGACGATGTCGAGAGCGGTGCCGTGGTCGGGCGAGGTCCGGACGAAAGGCAGGCCGAGCGTGACGTTGACCCCGCCGGCGAAGTCGACCGTCTTGATCGGGATCAGTGCCTGGTCGTGGTACATGCAGAGCACGGCGTCGTAGTTGGCGCGAGCTGCAGCGTGGAACAGGGTGTCGGCGGGGGCGGGCCCGCGCGCATCGATGCCCTCGTTTTGCAGCGCCTCTACCGCCGGGGCGATAATCCGGCGCTCCTCGTCGCCCATCGAGCCTTGTTCGCCGGCGTGCGGATTGAGGGCCGCTACGGCCAAGCGAGGGCGCGCGATGCCGAAAAGGGACCTCAATCCTGTCGCCGTCAGGCGGCCTGCATGGATAATCTTGTCAACGTCAAGAATCCGGATCGCCTCGGCCAGTGCGAGATGGATAGTGACCGGCACGACGCGCAATTGGGGGCAGGCGAGCATCATGGCGACATCAACGCCGCCTGCCAGCTCGGCCAGGTACTCGGTGTGGCCGGGGTGGCGGAAGCCGGCATCCTGCAGGGTCTTTTTTTGGATGGGATTGGTCACCATCCCGGCGATCTCTCCGCGCAGCGCGAGGTCGACGGCGCGCTCGATGGCCTCCAGGGTGGCCGGCGCATTTGCCGGGTCGGGCTGGCCGGCCCGCACGGGCGCGCGCAGGCGCACTGGCAGCACGGGCAGCGCCGTGGCGAAGACGTCGACGGCCTCGGCGGGGCGATCGAGCTCCCGCACGGGTACGTCGAGGCCGAGCTTGCCGGCCAGAGCGGCCAGCCGGGATCCATCGTCGAGCACGAAAAACGGCCGGTCGCCGCCGCGGCGCATGGACCAGGCTTTCAGGCTGAGTTCGCCGCCGATTCCGGCCGGCTCGCCCATGGTGACGGCGAGCGGCGCGGCCGAGGTCATGGCTGTTGCTTGACGTCGATCGTGGCCTGGCGGCGCAGGTCACGCATGTAGCGGCGTCCCGCCGCCTCGAGCTTCTGCAGCAGGATCTGCTGGGAGATGGCGTCGCGGGTGGGCAAGCCGTCGCCGCCGACCTTGCTGCACAGGGCCACGACCTGCAGTCCTTCGGCGACGCGGAACGGGCCGGCCGTGCCGCCGACGTTCAATTTGGGAATCTGCTCGAACATCTGCGGATTGGCCTGCAGGTCACCAACGCGCACGCCGCTCAGGTCGCCCGATGTGGCGCCCTTGAGCTCGCGCGAACGCGAATGCAGATCGCTGCACGTCCTCACGCCGGTCATGGCCTTCTGGGCATCGGCGGTGGCCTTCGCGACTTCGTCGGGCGAGGCGTTCACTGGCAGTGGCAGGGTCATCTGCGTCAGGTTGAGGCGAACGTCATCGGGACGCGACGCGGCAAAGGAGCGGCGATCGATGACGTAGAGGATGTGCCAGCCGGCGGTGCTGCGGACAGGCTCGGAATACTGGCGAACCTGCAGCCGCTGGACGACGGCATCGAGGGTAGGGTCGAGCGAGCCCGGCAACACCCACCCGAGTTCGCCGCCCGCCTGGGCCGTGGCTCCCTGCGAGAACTGCTGGGCGACGGCGCCGAACGGAGCCCCCCGCTTGAGCTGCTCGGAAATGCGATCCGCGGCACGCTTGGCGTCGTCCGCCATGTCGGCCCGGTCGATCGGAACGAAAATCTCGGCGACGCGGGATTCGGTCTTGCCGACGTTCGAGCGCGCGCGGTTCAGCGCATCGTCGATCTCGGCCTCGGAGACGTCGACCTGCGGTCGCACGCGGCGGCGGATGATCTTGTTCCAGGCGATCTGGGCCTCGATCTGCTGGATGGCGACATCGAACGAAACGCCGGTGCTCTGGATGTACTGCTTGAACTGCCCGCGCGACATGCCGGCGGCGCGCTCGATGTCGCCGAACCGTTGCTGCATCTCGCCATCGGTGGCCTTCAGGCCGAGTCGCTTGGCATCCTGGATCTGCAGCCGCTCGTCGATCATCTGCCGCAGCATCTGAGCGGCCATGCGCTGGCGGAGGTCGGGGCTGTCCTGCAGGCCGGTGGTGCGGATCGCGAACAGCACGCGCTGCTGGAGGTCGAAATCGGTGATGGCGTCGTCGTTCACGCGTGCCAGCACACGTAGACCCTGGGCCGAGGCCACCGCCGGAAGCAGCGTGATGACGACGATGAAAAAGGTGCGGAGGAACAGCGCTGACATTGCACCGACAGTTTGACAGAGGGGCCGATATTATATGCCGCGACAATTGTGCTGCAACGGACGGCGGATGCCTTAGTCGTGGACTATGGCAAGATGCGGGCGCGCTTGACGCTCGGCGGCCGGTGGTTTAGCCGAACACGTCACAGGGGCTAAGGCAATAACAGGGCAACAATCCGACGAATGACGACCGCTCGCCGATCGATCAGCGCCCCCAGCGCTTGGGACCGGATCTGCTCCGGTGTGGGTTATCACCTCGACAATCTCGGTCGCTGGCTGATCGTGAATGCCCCGGCAATCGGTTCGACCTACGCGGCCTGTCTGGCGCCCGGCGTGCCTCGCCTGCGGCCTCGGCCGGGCTGGGTGTTCGCCGAGGAGTACTACGATCAGCGGCGTTGGCTGGCGTGCCGTCGCGGCGCCCTGTGGGAAGCGGCCCGGGAAAAGGATCTCGCCGTGCCGATCACCGTGCGTTGGCACAGCGGCACCACGGTCGACCTCACGCTGGGCAACGACAACAGCCTGTGCCTCTATGTCTGTGGATCGTTTGAACCCAACGAGTTCGCTTTCCTCGATCGCGTGCTGAAACCCGGCATGGTGTTCGTCGATGTCGGGGCCAACGACGGCTACTACACGCTGTTCGCCGCCCGGCGAGTGGGACCGTCCGGTCGCGTCGTGGCGGCCGAGCCCAGCTCGCGCGAACGCGCTCATTTGCAGCGCAATCTGGGACGCAACGGCCTCGACAACGTGACCGTCGTGCCGGCGGCGATCGGCTCGGCTTCCGGTCTGGCCGACCTGCACCTGGCCCACGGCGTCCATGCCGGGCACAACACGCTGGGCAGCTTCGCACACGACGACGTGGTGCGCGCCAGCCTCGAGCGCGTGCCGATCGAGCCGCTCGATGCCGTGATCGCCCGCCTGGGCCTGGCGCAGGTCGATTTCGTGAAGATCGACGTCGAAGGCGCGGAAGCCAGGGTGATCGCCGGGGCCCAGACGGTGCTGAAGTCGATGCGTCCGCTGTTGCTGCTCGAGGTCAACGACAAGGCCTTGCGCGCGCAGGGCAACTGCGCCGATTCCCTCGTCGGGATACTGCGCGGCGAGCTGAGCTACGAGATATTCGTGTTCTCGCCGGTGACGGGCCTCCTGGAAGCGCCGCGCGACGGCGACCCGCTGTCCGCCAACGTCGTCGCCATTCCGTCCGAGCGCGTCGCCGACACCGCCAGCGCGCGGTAGGGCGAAGCGCCTTCGCCATGCTGGCACGGCCCGATCCGGCGGCGGTCGCCCTGGTCGATTGGGCGATCGATGCGGCACTTCCGTTGTGGGCGACTGCCGGCTTCGACGCCGAGCACCATCGTTTCGAGGAGTGTCTGACGTTGAACGGCAGGCATATGCCCGCCGTCCCCCTGCGGCTGATGTCGCAGGCCCGCCAGATCCACGCCTACGGGCTCGCCGCTCGGCGCGGCTGGTATGTGGATGCGCTCGCCCTGGTCGAGCGCGCCTATGCATCCATGGTCCGCGACTTCCATCGCCGCGACGACCGCGCGGGCTGGGTTTTCTCCATCTGGCGCGACGGCACGGTGGCCGATCCGCGTCGCGACCTCTATTCCCACGCTTTCGTGCTGTTGGCGATCGCCTCCTATGTGGAGGCGACCGGCCGCCGCGAGGAGCTGGCGCTCGCCGACGAGACGCTGGCATTCATCCGTCGCGACATGGCTGCGCCCGAGGGCGGCGGCTTCCTCGAGGAGCTGCCGGTAAACGGCGGGCTACGCCGCCAGAACCCGCACATGCATCTGTTCGAGGGCCTGCTTTCTTTGTGGGAATGCTCGCAGCAGGATCGCTATCTGGCGCAGGCGGCGGAGCTGTTCGACCTGTTTGCCACGCGCTTCTTTCGTGCCGATTCCGGCGTCGTCAGCGAGTATTTCACCGCCGCCCTCGAGCCGGCCGACGGGGTGGCCGGCCGCATCGTGGAGCCTGGCCATCACTACGAATGGGTATGGCTGCTGCGACGCTTCGAGCAAGCCAGCGGCCGATCGGTGCAGGGCCATGTCGACGCGCTATACGACCACGCCGACCGTTACGGCTTCGACGAGGCCGGGATGATCGTGGGCGAATTGCTTAGCGATGGCACGCCTCGTGCCGGCGTTCGCCGCATCTGGCCGGTCACCGAGGCGATCAAGTCGGACCTTGTCGAGATGCGCCATGGCCGCATGCGAGGCGAGGCCCGGGCAGGGGCATTGGCGGCGCTGCTGCGCGATCGCTTCCTCACCGTCGATCCGGCCGGCGGCTGGCTCGACAGGCTCGACGACAAGGGCCGCTGCGTGAACCAGTTCATGCCCGCCAGCACGCTCTACCACCTCGTGGGCGCTATCGACGAGCTCGGCCGCTACTTTGGCAGAATGGAGAAGACGAGAAAGGGGCCCAGGGCATGATGGGTCGTGCTCGGCAGCTGGACCTCCTGCAACACGCATCCCCGGCGTGCGTCAGCTCGAGCTCCGCCTGTGACCCTGGTCGCGTTCCGAGACGATCGGGTTCGTGACCGGCCACCAGATCTTCAATGCCGGATCGTTCCATAGCAGCGTGAACTGGCCGGCGCGGTCGTACTCGGTGCTCTGCTTGTAGTGGAAGATCGCCCGCTCGCTCATCACCAGGTGTCCGTTGCCGAAATTGGGCGGCACCAGCAGCTGCAGCCGATTGGTGTCGCTGAGCGTGAAGGCCTCCCATTGGCGGTATTGCGAGGAACTCGGATCATTGTTCACCACCACCATGTAGAAGCTGCCCTGCAGGCAGGAGATCAGCTTCCACGTCTTGGCGTCGCCGTGGATTCCTCGCAGCACATGGCGATGCGACACCGAAATGTCGTCCTGGATGAAATCGATGGGGATGCCGGCCGTGAAGTAGGCGTTGCGGTTGTAGGTCTCGATATAATGGCCGCGGTAATCCTCGAACACGGTCGGCGGCTTGATCAGCAGGACCGATTCGAGCTTCGTCGTGAACACTTCCATCGCAACCCCCCAGTCGTCAGTGCGGCGAGCCGCCGGCTCCGAGCAGCTCTTCCTTGCGGTAGACGATCGTAGAACCCGTGAAGTCGGCCGAAACCGGCACGGTGATGAGATGCGACAGCGCCTTGGCGACCGCGGCCTGCCGTTCGGGCGGCACCACGAACACCATGAAGCCCGTGCCGCCTGCGCCCAGAAGCTTGCCGCCGAGCGCGCCGGCGCGCTGGGCGTCATCGTAGATGCGGTCGATCGTCGATGTGCTGGTGCCGTTGGCGAGGCCGCGTTTCAAGGTCCAGCTCTCGTGCAGCAACTTGCCGAATGCCTCGATCTTCCCGGCATGCAGGAGATCGGCGCCGGCGGCGACCATCTCGTGCATCCGCAGCATGTGCCTGGCGTTGGCTTCGAGGTTGTTGATCAGCTTCTTGGCGTAGTCCGATGAAAGCCGGCTGCTGCCGGTATAGAAGAGCATCAGCCACTTCTCGAAGCCCTGGCGCTGGCTGTCGTCGAGGCCGAGCGGCGTTACGGAAAAGGAATCGTCGCGCTCGAACCGGATGACGTTCATGCCGCCGTAGGCGCTGGCGATCTGGTCCTGGCAGCCGACGGCTTCCTTGAGCCTGTTCTGTTCGAGATCCATAGCGCTGATCGCAAGCGCGTGAGCGTCGAGGGTCTTGCCGCGCATGGCGGTCAGCACGTTGATCAGGCCGACCGCGAAGGCCGAACTCGAGCCGATGCCCGAGCGCGCCGGCAGGTCGCCTTGGTGAAACAGCTCGATGCCCTCGCTGTCGTCATAGCCCAGCGCTTCGAGACCCGCGCGCACCGCCGGATGCTGGATCTGGGAAGCGGAACCGACCGCCTCGATATGCGACCAGATGATGCGATGGCGGATGCCGAAGAACGGCGGCAGGAAGCCGGTGCCGATGTAGCAGTACTTGTTGATGGCCATCGACAGGACGGCGCCGCCGTGGCGCCGGAACCAGGCCGGATAGTCCGTGCCGCCGCCGAAGAACGACACCCGGTACGGCGTGCGGGAAATTGCCATCAGCATTTCGAGATCATCAGCCTTTCAGCGCGTGAGGAAGCGGTCGCCCTCGGTCGATACGCGGGTGCGCCAGTAGTCCAGCAGATCGCGCAGCGTCTTCTCGTAGGGGATCTCGGGCTTCCAGCCCGTATGGGCATGGAATTTGGCGGTGTTCGGCACCTGCAGGTCGGCGTCGATCGGGCGCAGCCGGTCGGGGTCGACCTCGACCTTGATGGCGTCGCGGGCGGGCGAGAAGGAGATCAGCGTGTCGAGGATGTCCTTCACCGTGCAGGAGTGCGTGCCGCCGATATTGTAGTACGCGCCGGCCGTCGGCTTGACGGTGACCAGCATGTAGTAGGCGCGCACCGCATCGCGCACGTCGGCGACGGTGCGCAGCGACTGCAGGTTGCCGACCTTGACCACCGGCGGGATGCGATTGTGCTCGATCATCGCGATCTGCTTGGCGAAGGTCGATTCGGCGAAGACGTCCCCCCGGCGCGGTCCGGTGTGGGTGAACATGCGCGTGGTCATGACCGTCATGCCGTAGGCCTCGGCATAGAAGCGCCCGACCAGGTCGGTGCCGACCTTGGAGATGGCGTAGGGCGACGCGGGGTGGAAGGTGCACTCCTCGTCGATCGGCAGCTTCTCCCTCGGCACCCGGCCGAACACCTCCGAGGAGGCGCAGACGTGGATGATCGCCTGGGGGGCGTGCTGCTTCAGCGCGTCGAGCACGCGCACCGTGCCCTGGATGTTGGTGTCCATGGTATCGAGGGGCGAGTCGAAGCTGGTGCGCGGGAAGCTCTGGGCGGCGAGGTGGAAGACGTAGTCGGGCTTGGCGTCGGCGACGACCTTCTGGATCGACATCGTGTCGCGCAGGTCGCCGTAGAGCAGCGAGGCGCGATCGCCCGAGTTGATGCGATGCGCGATGTTGACGAGGTTGTCGAGCGGGCTGCGCCACCGGCACATGCCGATGACGTCCCAGTCGGTATGCTCCAACAGGAACTCGGCGAGGTGGGAACCCACCATCCCCGTGATGCCTGTGATAAGCGCGCGCCGAGCTGCCAAAAGTCCCCCGTCAAACCGTCCTGTCGCCGTGGCGGCCTACATAATTGAGGCGACGGCAAAAGGCCACCCCGAGGGCCGGAGCCCGCACCGTTGCCTTGGGAGTCGTAGGTCTCTATGGTCCGGGCGACCTAAGCAACGACAGTCACGATGAGTTTTGCCCGCGAGCCCCTGCCAAAAGCGACGGCGATACAGTTGTTCAAGAGCCTCTATCTGGCTCGGCGTTCCGAAGAGTACATCGTCAAGCACTATCCCGAAAACCTGATGCGCACGCCGATGCACATGTCGATGGGCCAGGAATTCGTCTGCGTCGGCGTCTGCGCGGCCCTCGACGGAAAAGCCGACGTGTTCGCGTCGTACCGCAGCCATGCGGCTTTCCTTGCTCAGACCCACGACACCGACCGGTTCTTTTCCGAGCTCTACGGCCGCACGTCGGGCACCGGCGAAGGCAAGGGCGGTTCCATGCACCTGGCGGCGCCCGACCAGGGCCACATCCTGTCGAGCGGCGTCGTTGCCACGCAGATCCCGGTCGCCGTCGGCGCGGCCTTCGCCAATCGGCAGCTCAAGACGGGGCGCACGGCCGCCGTCTTCTTCGGCGACGGTGCGTGCGATGCCGGCGTCTTCTGGGAGAGCGTCAATGCTGCGGCGCTGTTCAAGCTGCCGGTGCTGTTCGTCTGCGAGGACAACGGCTATGCGGTCGACACGCCGCGCGAGGCGCGCCAGGTCTCGAAGTCGCTGTCGGATGCGGTCAAGCCATTCGGTCCCGACGTCTACGACGACGACAGCGGTGACGTGGAAAGCGTCTATGCGTTGACACGCGAGGCCGCCGCCAAGGCGCATCGCGACGGCCGCCCGGCCTTCCTCAACATCAAGTGCTGCCGCTACCTCGAGCATGTCGGAATCGGCACCGACTGGAACTGGGGCTATCGCGACCAAAAGACGGTCGAGCGGGAATGGATCAACCGCGATGCCCTCAAGGTGCAGCGCGCGCGGCTTGCGTCGCATCAGGTGACCGAGAAACAGATCGCGGCGCTCGAAGACGAGATCGACAAGGCCATCCAGGCGAGCGTGAAGCGGGCATCGCAGGCGCCGATCCCGGCGCCGGACCGGCTGCATGCGGGTGTGTTCCATGAGAAAGCTTGATTACGCCGGCGCCATCCGCGAGGCGATGACGCAGGAGATGGAGCGCGACAGCCGCGTTTTCGTCTACGGCATCGGCGTGCCCACCTGGTCGTCGATCTTCGGCACCACCAAGGGCATCCGCGAGAAGTTTGGCGCCGAGCGCTGCTTCGACACGCCGATTTCGGAAGACTGCATGACCGGCTTCGGCCTCGGCGCGGCGATCCGCGGCCTGCGGCCGATCCACGTCCATATCCGCGTCGATTTCATGATCCTGGCGACCAACCAGCTGATCAACATGGTGTCGAACTACACCTACTCGACCGGCGGCAAGCTCAAGGTGCCGCTGGTCGTGCGCGCCGTGATCGGACGCGGCTGGGGCCAGGGCGCTCAGCATTCCAAGAGCCTGTTCTCGAACTTCACCCATATCCCCGGGCTGAAGGTCATCGCCCCGACCACGCCGTCGGACATGAAGGGCATGCTGACCGCAGCCATCCGTGACGACAATCCGGTGATCTGCTTCGAGCACCGCTGGCTCTACTGGGCCGAGGAGGATGTGCCGGAAGCGCCGTACGAGATCCCGCTCGGCGTCGGGCGCATCCTGCGGCCAGGCAAGGACGTCACGGTCGTCGGCCTGTCCTGGATGAACGTCGAGGCGCGGCTCGCGGCCGACATCCTCGCCAAGCGCGGCGTCTCGGTCGAGATCGTCGATCCGCGCACCCTGGCGCCGCTCGACGAGGACCTGATCGTGGACTCGGTCAAGCGCACCGGCCGTTGCATCATCGCCGATTGCGACTGGGTCGATTCGGGCTTCAGCGCCGAGCTGTCGGCGCGCATCAACGAGAAGTGCTTCGGCAAGCTCAAGGCGCCCGTCAAGCGCATCGGCTTTGCCCATACGCCCGCGCCGACGGTGCGCGAGCTCGAGAACGAGTTCTATCCCAACGCCCGCACCATCGTGCATGCCGTCGAGGGCATGCTCGGGTTGGCGGCAGCCAGCCTCGATGGCGAGGATTTCTTCAGCCACGAGC
>JAEWIV010000473.1 GCA_023386865.1 Pseudomonadota bacterium | reverse complement strand
CTTGGGAAGTTCCCGCTTTAAACACTGCTATTTTACTGACGTCTGGAGCTTCTATTACTTTGGCGCATTATGCCCTTTTTAAGAATGATCGCATGGAAGTGATTAATGGTTTTCTTGTCACGTTATTTCTGGCTGTTTTGTTTACCTCGTTTCAGCTTATGGAGTATTTTGGATCATCATACCACATCTCAGATAGTGTGTATGGCTCAGTTTTTTTTACTTTGACAGGATTTCATGGAGCTCATGTTTTTATTGGAACTTGTTTTATTTTAGTTTGTTTTTTTCGTTTTCTTAATTATCATTTTACGCCTAATCATCATTTCGGATTCCAAGCAGCGTCGTGGTATTGGCATTTTGTTGATGTTATTTGGATCTTATTATTTTGTACTGTTTATTTGTGGGGGAATTCTTATAATGATTCTGTAAACGAGTCTTTAATTAGGTTTTTTACCAAGTAAAAGAAATTTTGAAATTTATTTTTTACTGATTTGTAAATTTACATGTTAAACTTTAAGCGAATTATTCAGACTAATGTTATTGTAAAAGCGTTTACTGACTTATTGATTTTTTATCCTACTTCTGCTAATTTGAACTATTTTTGGAATTTTGGAAGTTTGGCGGGTTTGTGTTTAGTTATTCAAATATTGACTGGTATTTTTTTAGCTATGCATTATATACCAAATGCTGATTTGGCTTTTTTGAGTGTTGAACACATTATGCGAGATGTTAATAATGGTTGGTTGTTGAGGTATTTGCATGCCAATGGGGCCTCTTTTTTTTTTTTTGTGGTTTATATTCATATTTTTCGTGGTGTTTTTCACGCTTCGTATGTTTTTCCGCGACATTTCTTATGGTGTAGTGGTGTGGTTATTTTATTATTAATGATTTTAACTGCTTTTTTAGGTTATGTTTTGCCGTGGGGACAAATGAGTTTTTGGGCAGCTACCGTTATAACTAATTTAGCGTCAGCTATTCCTTTGGTTGGAAATAAAATTGTTTTTTGGTTATGGGGTGGTTTTGCGGTTGATAATGCGACATTGAATAGATTTTTCAGTTTACATTATTTGCTACCTTTTATAATAGCTGCATTAGCAATTTTGCATATAGTATTTTTGCATGAACATGGTTCTAGCAATCCTACTGGATTACCTTCAAAAATAGACAATGTTCCTTTTAATCCCTATTTTATTATAAAGGATTTTTTTGGTTTTTGGGTATTTTTTATTTTTTTTTTTATTTTTGTTTTTTTTTATCCTAATGTTTTAGGTCATACAGATAATTATATACCAGCGAATCCATTAGTAACGCCGACTCATATAGTCCCCGAATGGTATTTCTTACCTTTTTATGCTATTTTGCGTTCTATACCGGACAAGTTAATGGGTGTGGTTAGTTTGTTAAATTCTATTTTGGTTCTATTAATTGTTCCTTTCTTATTCCAAAACGAAAAATTAAACAAGGGATTTTTGTATTCTTATTATCATAAATTTTTGTGTTGGATTTTCTTCTTTAATTGTTTAATTTTGGGCTGGATTGGGGGTAAATCTATAGAAACACCTTATTATGAAATTGGGCAGTTGGCGACATTTTTTTATTTTTTTTATTTTTTTTTAATTCTTTTTTTTGATTTTGTAAGTACTCGTGAATTTGTTCTAACACGAAAGTTTTCAAATTTAGGTCTTATAAAGCCATTCCTTGTTAATGAATTGAAAAGTGAGAAAATGCTTTATTTTTCAAATTCATTGTATGATTTAAGTTCTTTAATGGTTTTGTATTTCTTTTATTTATCTCCATTTTACTGGGACAAATTTATTTATCCGTCTAATTTCGGTTTTAACGTACCAAGTCATTTTTATGATAAAATATTTAAATTATAAAGACAAAATTAGACGACGTAAATTTTCCCATTTTGAAATGGAACGTATCCGTTTAAAATCTCTGTTGTACAATCGTAAATTGCACATTAATATTAGAAGGTATTTTGCTTATAGATTATCAAATTTATCCAAAGATGGTTCTCAGGTACGCATTAAGAATAGATGTCTGATAACAAATCGTGGGCAGTCTGTTTATCGACTTTTTCATATAAGCAGGATTACTTTGAAAGAATTTGTAGGACTGAACAGAATCTCCAGTATACGAAAAAGTAGTTGGTAACATAAAAGAGAGGGATTAAAATGTCACATTTATCGAATCTGCTGTCAATTATTCAAGGTGGTATAATTGTTCGACATCAAGTAGTTGATGTTAAACGCACGAAATTAAATTTAGAAGTTTTAAAATTATTACAAGAACAGGGTTTTATTAATGGAATATTTATTTCTAATAAGAGATTAAACAGTGTTTCGGTTTTTTTAAAATATTATAACAATGAGCCTGTTTTGAAAGGATTAAAGATTATTTCAATTCCAAGTAGACGTGTTTTTGTTAGCTATGATATAATTTTGAAGCATTTAATACATTCGGGATTGTTTGTTATTTCTACGAGTTCTTATGGTTTAATATGTTCTGACGATTTTTGTAAACAAGATAATAAATTTTTGAATGTTGGAGGGGAATTGTTATTTCAAATAATTTATTGATTTAGTATCAATAGTTTGTAAAAATGTTGCAGAGATCGGTTGTCTTTGTTAAAAGAAAAAAATCCAAATTTTTTTATGTAGAAGATTTATATGCAAGCCGCGATTTTCCGTTTTTTCTGGCTAGTTCAGATTTGGGTTTAAATACTTTAAGGGTTGTGTTTCCAGAAGCTAAGTTATTGAATCAGTATTTGTTTTATGCTCCAGTTTATACGACATTAGTTATTTCCATTTCGATGTTTATCAAACAAGTAAGATTGTTTTTAAAAGGTCTTTCACAAGGTTTTTTTTTAGAATTTAGATTATTTGGTCTAGGGTTTAAGATTAAACGTTCGGGGGGTTTTGGTTTACGGTTTATTAAATTTGATATTGGGTTTAGTCATTTCATAAAGTTTCCATTATGCAAATTGGTCCGTATTTATCGTATTAAGAAACGTTTTTTGCTCTTTTCTATTGATTATGAAACTATTCAGATTGTTTTGCGGCAAATTCGTAATGTGCGCAAACATAATCCTTACAAAGTACGTGGTCTGAAGTTGACCAGTGGGAAATATAGAGTTAAGCCTGGTAAAAAACAAACTAAGCGATAGCTTTAAAAAGTGTTGTTTATTTTTGACACTAAAATTTCGGAGAGTAAACGGGTAGATTTAGTATTGCGTGAATGCTATGGTATTGGTAAAACACACTCCTTTCGTATTTTTGCCAAATTAGGTTTTAATGTGAAGACAAAAATGGAACATTTGAGAAAAAGGATATTTAAGCAAATTGATACGCGAATAACGTATATTGTTAATCGATTATTTCAACTGCAAGTGGAAGTTGTGTGTCGTCATTTTTTGCATTTGAGAATGAAAGTTATACGTAATAATCATAGTTATCGGACCTTACGTCATTTTTTTAAGTTGCCTGTTAGAGGACAACGTACTAAAAATAATGCTCAAACGCAAAAAAGAAAACGGCCTAATTGGAAACGTGTTCCTATTGCTGGTAAAAAAAAGTAATTTTCGTTTTCGTTATTGATTGTTGTCGTTTTGCTTTTTTTATTTGTCGATTGTATTGGAATGAAAATTTTAAATAAATCTTGTGTTTGTGACAGCGCATTAGTGCTTCGATCTACTTCTAGAGTTTCCCTGCATTCATGTTTAGTTTCTAAAGATGAGTTTTTCTTTTGTAAAATTAATCGTAAATTTTCTGTTAAATCAGACATGATGTTGTTCAAGTTTCCACAGTTAAATGAACAACGGGAAAAGTCTTTGTTATTTTTCCGGAATTCTGTTTGGGCTGATGAGGAATCTTTTAGAGAAAAATCTTGTTTGAAAATTTTATTATTTTTTAAGAATCGTAGATTTGCATCTTCTTTTTCTGGACGTGAAAATGAGCTATTGGATAAAAATGCTATTAGAAAGTACTTGAAATTTATGATGACTTATTTAGAAAATTCGTTGGTTGAAGATGTTACACAGATTAATTCTAAGTTTTTTATTTTTTTATATTTTCTTACTAAGTGTTCTGCAAATTCTGTTTTTAATCTAGACTCTGTTATTAAACGGAAGCTCGTTTTGCGAAATCTATTTTTTATTTTTTTTTTTTTTGAGGGTCGTTTGAAGTATTTTTTT
>JAEWIV010000462.1 GCA_023386865.1 Pseudomonadota bacterium | reverse complement strand
GGCCAGCGCCGCCTCGACATCGGCCATCGCCGGCAGGCTCGCCAGCTCGGCCTCGACCTGCTGCTGCTGCGCCACCACCTCATCGCGCCGCGCCGCCAGGCGACGCAGACGCTCGCGCAGTTCGGCGACCTCGCGGCCCACGCTCTCGCGCAGCGCCTCGTCGTCGGCGATCTGGCGGGTCAGTCGATCGTGCTCGGCTTCGGCGGCAGCCGTCTCGGCCTGCGCCGTGTCACGCGTCGCCGCGGCTTCGGCCGCGCGATCCTCCTCGCCCACCCGCTCCTGCTCCAGCCGCGCTCGCTGGCCGTCGAGATCGGCGATGGCCGTCTCGGCATCGGACTTGCGGCCGCGCTCGCGCTCGAGATCGGTCTCGGTCTGGGCGAGCCGCGTGTTCGCTTCCTGCTGCGCCTGGGCGACCCGCTCGGCCTCGGCGGTCAGGGCATCGTGCGCCACGCGCAGCCGCTGCAGGGCAGCCGCCGCCGCGGCTTCGTCGTTGCGCAGCGGCGGCAACGCCGTCGCCGCCTCGGCCTGCGCCGTAGTGGCAAGGCCGACCAGACGCGTCAGGTCGGCCACCTGCGACTCCGCCTCCTTCAGCCGCTCGCCGGCCTCGGCCAGCTCGCGCTCGGCGGCCGCAAGCTTCAGCGCCAGCACGCTCGCTTCGGCACGGCGGATATGGTCGGAGAGATTGCGATAGCGGCTTGCCTGACGCGCCTGGCGCTTCAGGCCCTTGTGCTGCTCCTCCAGGGCCACCAGCACGTCCTGCACGCGCGCGAGGTTGGCCTCGGCGGCGCGCAGCCTGAGCTCGGCCTCGTGGCGGCGGGCATAGAGGCCGGTGATGCCGGCCGCCTCGTCGATGATCATGCGCCGGTCGGCCGGCTTGGCGTTGATCAGCGCGCCGACGCGGCCCTGGCTGACCAGCGCCGTGGAGCGCGAGCCGGTCGCCGCATCGGCGAACAGCGTCTGCACGTCACGGGCACGGATGTCGCGGCCGTTCACCGAATAGGCCGAGCCGTGGCCGCGTTCGATGCGGCGCACGATGTCGAGCTGATCGGCGTCGTTCACCATCGCCGGCGCGGTGCGCGTCTTGTTGTCCAGCGTCAGCATCACCTCGGCGATGTTGCGCGCCGGCCGCGTGCCGGTGCCGGCGAAGATCACGTCCTCCATCTCGCTGCCGCGCATCTGCTTGGCGGAGGTCTCCCCCATCACCCACTTCATCGCTTCGACGAGGTTCGACTTGCCGCAGCCGTTGGGGCCGACGATGCCGGTCATGCCGGGCTCGATGGTGAGCTCCGTCGGATCGACGAAGGACTTGAAACCGGAAAGCCGGAGCTTGTCGAACTGCACCATCTACCCCACGCTGGCTTGTTTTTACTGACTACTTGGCGAGCTTGGCGAACGCCGCGTCGAGTTCCTCGACCGAGCGCGCGCCCTTATAGAGCGTTCCGTTGATGAACAATGACGGCGTCGAGTTGACGCCCAGCGTCTCGCCGCCGCGATAGTCGGCGACCACCTCGTTGGCCTTGGCCTCGTTGGCCAGGCACGCCTTGATCTCGTTCTCGCCGAGCCCTGCGATGCGCAGCGGCTTGGCGAGCTCGGCCATCGGGTCCGGCGACGCCGCCCACTGCGGCTGGCCGCGGAAGATCAGGTCGATCACGCCGAAGTAACGGTCCCCGGGCGTGCACTCGGCGATCTGGGCGGCCTTGGCCGCCACCTGGTCGAGGGGGAAGTCGCGGTAGATCAGCTTCACCTTGCCGGTGTCGATCCACTTCTTCTTGATCTCGGGCAGGATCTGGGTGTGGAAATGCGCACAATGCGGGCAGGTGAACGAGGCGTACTCGATCAGGGTGATCGGCGCCTTGGGGTCGCCCAGCACGTGGTCGGTCGGCAGGACGGCAAGCAGGGCGGCCTTGTCCGGCGCGGCCGCCACCGCGACCGGCGGCGGGCCCGCGGCGGGCGGCCGGGTGCCGAAATAGACGCCAGCCGCAATCGCGGCGACCGCCACGACACCGCCGACGACAATCAACATGTTCCGCATACCGACTTCCTCTCCACTACATCTTGGGAATGCCGCCTGTGGGGAGTCAAACTATTACCGCCCCACCTGGCGCAAAATCGCGGCGATGGCGTCAGGCCCGCCCGGGTTCAAATAGTTCTGGTCGTTGATGAACAAGGTGGGTGTCTGCCGCACCCCCAACGCCTGCCCGGACTGGACGTCGGCCAGCACCTTGTCCAGCGCCTTGTCGTTGGCGAAGCAGGTCTGGGCCTCGCCATCGGTCAGCCCGTCCTTGGCCAGCACGTTCACCATCTCGGCGAGGGGATCCGCCCCGGTCAGCCATTCGACCTGGCTGCGGAACAGCCGGTCGACCCGCTCGAAGAACTTGTCGGGCCCGGCGCACTCGGCGAGCTGGCTTGCCCGCGTGGCGACGACGTCCATGGGGAAGTGGCGGTGGATCAGCCGGAGCTTGCCGGTTTCGATCCACTCCTCGCGCAAGGTCGGCATCACCGAGATGTAGAACTGGGCGCAGAACGGACAGGTGAACGAGGCGTAGTCGACCAGGGTGTTGGGCGCGTCGCGCTTGCCGAGGACGTGATCGCCCTCCAGCGGCTCCAGCAGCTTGAGGTCCTGGGCGCGGGCCTCGCGCATGACCAGGCCGCCCGCCAGCACGCCCAGCACCGCCTGCCTGCGGCCCACGCCGACGCGCGCGCCCAGCCGAGCGAGGGCGGCGCGAAGCTCGGGATCCTGGACCTTGGCGGTACGCTCGCTCATCTCGGCAACTCTCCTGGCGTCGGGCGCCGGCGGCGGTGGCGCCGCCGCGGGCGCGGCAATCGCGCCCTGCACCAGACGGATATCGTCGATCATCTTGTGTCCGAAGTAGGCGTTCACCCGCTCCACCACTTGGCCGGCCATGTGCTGGACCTCGAGCGCCGCGGCACCGGACACGCGCAGGCGCAACAGCTTGCCGGCCGCGTTGCCGGAACGTGTCCCGCGGCGCGATGTCAGGGCTTCGGGGCGGCTGACCCGGGCGAGGTCGGGCCCGACGATCGCCGACCATTCCGCGCGCAGGCGGGCGATCGACGCGCCGCGGCCCTTCGCCAGGCCGGACGCGAGCCGCTGGGCCAGACCACCGACGGCGCGGAAGCCGTTTTCCCGCATGGACCCTTTCAAACTCCGTTCCTTATGGTAGGGCACGCTACCCCCCATGACCACGACCCACGCCTCACGTTTGCTTGCCTGGTACGATCGTCATCGTCGCACCCTGCCCTGGCGCGCGCCGGCCGGACGGCGCGCCGACCCCTACGTCGTGTGGCTGTCGGAGATCATGCTGCAGCAGACCACCGTGGCCACGGTCGGCGACTATTTCCGCCGCTTCGTCGAGCGCTGGCCCACCATCGAGGCCCTGGCCGCCGCTCCCATCGACGACGTGCTGTCGGCCTGGGCCGGGCTCGGCTACTACGCCCGCGCCCGCAACCTGCATGCCTGCGCCCGTGCGGTGACCGATGCCCATGACGGACATTTCCCGCAGGGCGAGGAAGAATTGCTGGCCCTGCCCGGGATCGGCGCCTACACGGCCGCGGCCATCCGCGCCATCGCGTTCGATCAGCCGGCCTCCGCGGTCGACGGCAATGTCGAGCGGGTGATCGCGCGCCTGTTCGCCATCGACACGCCGCTGCCCGACGCCAAGCCCGAGATCCAGGCGCGCGCCGCGCGCCTGGTGCCGGCCGAGCGCGCCGGCGACTACGCCCAGGCGATGATGGATCTCGGCGCCACGGTGTGCACGCCGCGCAATCCGCGCTGCGTGATCTGCCCGCTGATGGCCAATTGCAAGGCGCGCAGGCTCGGGCTCGCCGAGGACCTGCCGCGCCGCGCGCCCAAGCGCGAGAAGCCGACGCGGCGCGGGCTCGCCTTCGTTCTGTCGCGCAAGGACGGCGCCATCCTGCTGCGCAAGCGGCCGGCCAAGGGCCTGCTGGGCGGCATGGACGAGGTGCCGTCGAGCCCGTGGCGCGAAGGCAAGCTCTCGACCGATACGGCGCTGAGCGACGCGCCGGTGCCGGCGCGCTGGCAGATCCTCGACGGCCTGGTCCGTCATACCTTCACGCATTTCCATCTCGAGCTCACCGTCGCCCGCGCCACCGCGACCACCGGCGGGCTGGCCAAGCTGGCGCCGGGCACGAGCTGGTGCACGGTCGACCGCATGACCGAACGGGCCCTGCCGACGGTGATGCGCAAGGTCATCGCGCATGCGGTGAGAGACTGACCCCATCGTAAGCTGGGGCGGCGTGATTGTCAATAACTCTGGTTGTTCAAAATCACCCGGGTAATTTCCTGACATTCTTTCGCACCGCATGGACGCAGGAGCCGGTGCAGTCAGTGACAGCACTTGCCGAGGCGAACGCCGCCGGGCGGCAGGCGCCCGGCTTCAGCCTTTGGCCGGCCTCCGGCGCGCCAGCCGACGTGCGATCGTCAGGAACCGGCGGAGGATCGGCGACGCATCCGGCGTTCGCCACGCCAAGCCAAGCGGCGACATCGGCACCGGCGGCGCAAAACTCTTGAACACCACGCCACGCACCGACAACAGCGAGGCGCGCGCCTCAGTCGTCACGGCACAGCCGGCGCCCCGCGCCACCGCCCGCACCATCTGCTCGGTGTCGGGCTCGAGGCCGGCGATCTCGGGCAGGCGGCCGGCGAAGACATGCTCGACGACCCAGTCGTGGAAGCCCGGTCCCTGGTGGCGCGGCCACAGCACGATGCGTTCGGCGCGCAGCTCGTCGAGCGTGAGGTGGCGACGGCGCGCAAGCCGATGGCGGGCGGGGACTGCCGCGACCATGGCATCGGCGCCGACCTCCATCACGGACAGGTCGCGTGCCTTGTCGATCGGCAGGCGGAGGAAGGCGGCATCCAGCGTGCCGCCGTGGAGCTGCTCCAGGCTGCGCGTCGTCGTCACCGTGTCGATGGCGAGCTTGACCTCGGGATGGCGGCGACGGAACTCCTCGACGATGTCTGTCGCTATGCCGACCGGCGCGGTGCGCGCATAGTTCAGCCGCAGCTCGCCGCGCAGCGCGCGGCCAACCGCCCGCGTGGCCTCGACCAGCTGCGCCATGCGTTCCAGCACCTCCGGCCCGCCCGCCTGCAGCGCGCGCCCCGCCTCCGTCAGCTCGACCGACCGGCTGGTGCGATCGAAGAGCCGTGTGCCGAGATCGAGTTCGAGGGCGCGGATCTGCTGGCTGACCGCGGGTTGGGCGACATGCAGACGCTCGGCCGCCCGCCCGAAGTGCCTTTCGTGCGCCACGGCGAGGAAGACGCGGAGCTGCCGCAGGTCCATCCGAGAACCATAAGGTCGCCTTATCGATCAAGTCAAAGCGCGCCTTGGACACTTCTCTTTTACGGATGGTCTGCTGCGGTCGGGAGCGAAACGACATGCAAGCGGCTTGGTACGATCGTCAGGGACCGGCTCGCGAGGTTCTTCGGGTCGGCGAGCTGCCGATGCCCGTGCCGGGCCCCGGTGAGGCGCTCGTCCGAGTGCACGCATCCGGCGTCAACCCGTCGGACTGCAACGGTCGGGCCGGCCGCTTTGGCCGGGCCATGGCCTTCCCGCGCGTCGTCCCGCACAACGAC
>JAEWIV010000262.1 GCA_023386865.1 Pseudomonadota bacterium | reverse complement strand
CGATCCCTTCGTGGACGCGCAAGATTGGGACAGCGCCAAGCGCGCCAGCGCGGGCCGGACCGACGGCCCCACGGCCGGCGGCCTGGTGAGCTTCGAGAACCAGGGCAAACTCACCGAGATCACGCTCGACCTGGTGCGCACCGGCATGGGCTGGCGCATCGCCGACATCAAGTCGCCGAGCGGGACGCTGAGCGAGCTCTACAAGAAATAGTTTCCGGTCAGTGCCGCCAGCTCGTGTCGGTCTTGTCGAGCTTGCGTATGAGCGCGGCAAACTCGAGGTCGCCGATGCCGACCTGCGATTCCATCTCGGAGAAGCGGTCCATGTCGGCGCCCGACTTCGCGGCGAGGTTGTCGCCTATGACGTTGAGCGTGCCGGCGGCGCCGGCATCGACCTGGATCTGGCAGGCGCGTTCCAGGCGATAGAGCCGCAGGAAGGCTTCGGGAACGGTGCGGCCGGTGGTGAGGACGCCGTGGTTGCGCAACATCATCGCCTGGTTGTCTCCCAGGTTCTCGAGCAGCCGGCTGCGCTCGTCGAGGTCGAGGCTGGGGCCCTCGTAGTCGTGATAGGAAAGCTTGCCGTGGAAGGCGGTCGAGACCATCGAGATCGGCAGCAGGCCTTCCTTGAGGGCGCACACCGCCATGCCGGCGCGCGTGTGGGTGTGCATCACCACCTTGTGGCGCGCCTGATGCGCCATGTGGACGGCCGAGTGGATGACGAAGCCGGCATAGTTCACCGGGTACTTCGAGTCGCCCACGTTGTTGCCGTCGAGGTCGATCTTCACCAGGTTCGAGGCGGTGACCTCGTCGTAGTTCAGCCCGAACGGGTTGATCAGGAAGTGCGCCTGCTCGCCCGGCACGCGCGCCGTGAGATGGCCGTAGATGAGCTCGGTCCAGCCGAAATGGTCGACCAGGCGATAGGCGGCCGCGAGCTGGCGGCGCAGGATGGCCTCGGCTTCGGCGGGCGGCAGGGACTCGAGATCGACGCCGGTCAGCGGCACGTCCTGGGCAATGTGCATATCCATGGTGGTTCCTCCGCGGGCGGATACCCGAGCTTAGGCCCGGCTCGGCGCGCGGTCATCGCAAATTGTCGGTCGCGCGGCCGGGGTTGCGCCCGTGCGGCCCTTCGACTATCAACGCCTTCCGGCCTCGCTCCCTTCGTCTAGAGGCCCAGGACGCGGCCCTCTCAAGGCTGAAACACGGGTTCGAATCCCGTAGGGAGCGCCAAAAAACAGCGCATTAGAGACAATAGTCCAATCCTCTGGGCTTGATCGGGGACACCCGGGGGACACAACTGCGTACATCCCCACACGCGATGCCCACGATAACCGGCCATTTGGATGCGCGCATTTTGCGTCGCCCCGTCCTGTCATAGGTCTCCTGCTACTCTACCTTGGTCCAAACGCGCACAGGCGTGCTGCGTCCGCGAAGCGTCTGTTCGCCCTGGTCCCGCAACCGCCCGATCAGCCTTGCAGCCTCTTCTGTCCCGCCACCATCAAGCTTGGCGATCAGGGCATCGCCGACCACCAGCTCAGTCTGCAAGGTGCGCGTCAGAACCTGCAGTCGGTGCGCCGTGTTGACGGTATCGCCGATCACCGTGAATGACAGGCCCTGGTCGCTGCCGACGTCACCGAGAACGGTCGGTCCGTAGTTCAGGCCGATCCCGATCGCCAGGACCGGCTCGCCACGAGCGTTTCGTTCGGCGTTCCACCGCTCGAGCGCCGCCAACATCCGGCCGGCGCAGCAAAGCGCGTTCGCGGCATCGTCCGGCCCGGAGGTCGGCAGGCCGAACACGGCAAGAATCGCGTCGCCGAAGTACTTGTCGATGGTTCCCCCACAGGCAAAGATCTCGGCCGCCATGTACTCATGGAACTGGCGCAGCAGGCCGACCACGGCGTCAGGCTCCATGCGCTCCGACATCTGCGTGAAGCCCACGATATCGGCGAACAGCACCGCCACCGTCTCGCGCCGCACCGGGCCCAGTGGCTTGTCCTGTTCGGCGAGCAGGCTCACGAGATTGGGCGAGAAATAGCGCGCCAAGTTGCTTCGCGCCCGCTCCGCCGCAGCACGGCGGCGGTCGAGATCGCGGACACGGGCAATGTCGTCGAGCGTCTTGCGCACCGTTATCTCGAGGTCGTTCAGGTCAACGGGCTTGGTCACGAAGTCGAAGGCGCCGCGGTTCATCGCTGTGCGGATGTTGGTCATGTCCCCATAGGCCGAGACGATGATTGCCCGCACCGGCAGCTGACGCTGCTGCAGCACCGACAGTAGCGTCAGCCCGTCCATCACGGGCATGTTGATGTCGAGCAGCAACAAGTCGATCGCCGGATCTTCCGACAGCACGGCCAATGCCTCCTCGCCGTTGCGAGCGAAGCGGAAGGAGTACTCGCTGGAGCGGATTTGACGCCGGAAACGCTGCTTCAGCAGCGCCTCGAAGTCGGGCTCGTCATCGACCGCGAGGATTCGTGCCTGGCCGCTCATGGGCTCCTCCTGCGCAGCCCCTGGCCTACCCTGCAAGGGAAGTGCCGGTGCAATTGCTGGCGGCTACCCGACCAGTCATCGACCATCGCCATGCCCGCCGTCATGGCGTCGCTCGCGTCGGCGCAGTACGCCGGCGGCGCGGCAGACGAACGATGAATTCGGTGAAGGACCCTGGCTCGCTCTCGACCTCGATAGCGCCGCCATGCTGCTGGGTGACAATGTCGTAGCTGATCGACAGGCCGAGGCCCGTCCCCTCACCCGTCGGCTTGGTGGTGAAGAAAGGCTCGAACAGCCTAGCGCGAGTCTCCGGCTGAATGCCCGTTCCATTATCGCGGACCTTGATCTCGACCGCCTGGCCGAGATCGCGAGTCGAGACCGTAACGGTGGGGCGGTAGCCGGCGTCGGCGCCGGCCAGATGACGGCGTGTCGTTGCGTAGAAGGCGTTGCCGAACAGATTGAGAAATACCCGCGTGACGTCCTGCGGCACGACCTCGATCACCGTCATCTGAGGGGCAAGGTCGCGCTGGAGTGTGACATTGAAGTCCTTATCCTGGGCGCGCGCGCCGTGATAGGCGAGGTTGACCGCCTCATCGACCAGCGTGTTGATATTGGCTTCCTGCCAATCGCCCGTCCCGCCGCGGGAATGTGACAGCATGCTCTTGACGATGCCGTCGGCGCGCCTGCCGTGCTCGGCGATCTTGCTGAGATTGCCGACAAGCAGCTGCATGGTTTCGTCGATTTCGGCGCGCCTGTCCTCGTCCCGCGCTGCCAAGCCCGATGACAGGGCCTCCTTCAGCTCGTCGACCAGCTCGACCGACAAGGTGGCAAAATTGTTTACGAAGTTCAGCGGATTCTTGATCTCATGTGCGATCCCGGCGGTGAGCTGGCCGAGCGAGGCCATCTTCTCGGCCTGCACAAGGTTTGCCTGCGCCGCCTTCAGCTTCTCAAGAGCGGTCTCCGCCGCGTCGCGCGCCGCGCGGATCTCGGCTTCCGCCTTCTTCCGCTCGGTGATGTCGCTGTAAATCGCCACGGTGCCCCCGCCCGGCACCGGATTGTTGCGCACCCCGATCACGCGCCCATCGGGCCGAGTGCGCTCGCTCGCCCACTGCCGCCCGACGTCGCGCAGCAGCCGCCGGGTCTCGGCTTCGCCGTCCGCCGAACCGAACTCGCCGCGCTCGACCAGCATGCGGACGTACTCGTCGTAAGACGGCCGCTGGGCGAGGAAGGCGTCGGGGATGTCGAGCAGTTCCTGGAAGTTCCGGTTCCAGGCACGCAGGCGCAGCTGGTCGTCGAACATCAGGACGGCATCGCCGATGTTGTCGAAGGTGGTGCGCAGCTCGTTCTGGCGCTCGCGCAACTCCTCGAACAGGCGGGCATTCTCAATGGCGATCACGGCCTGGTCGGCGAAGCCGCTGGCGAGGGCGGTTTCCTTGTCGGTGAATGGATCGACGCGCGTGCGCGTCACGATGAACACGCCGACCATCTTGTCCTGGGCCAGCAACGGGATGCCGAGCATCGTGCGATAGCCGGCAAGGCGCTGGCCCTCGCCGTAGCCATAGTCGCTCTCCTTCAGGACGTCGGCGATATGGACCGTCTGTCGGCTCCGGATCACCCGCCCGCCGAGCGTCCGCTCGGTGGGCTCGAAGGGATGGTCGGAAAAATACCGGCGCACGTCGTCCGACAGGCCATGCGAGGCCAGGAGACGGTGCAAGCCGTCCTCCTCCCGGTACAAATAGGACTGGTCGGCGCGACACAGGCGTCCAACCGTCTCGACCAGGGTCTGCAGGACGGTTTCGAGGCCGACCGACGAGCGGCTGATGGTTTTCAGCACGTCACTGGTCGCCGTCTGCTGGTCAAGCGATTCGCGCAGCTCGCCGAGCAACCGGGCGTTCTCCATCGCGATCACCGCCTGGTCGGCGAAGGTGCGCAGCAGGTTGACCTGTCGTTGGGAGAACGGCTCGACGCGATGTCGCGACAGCACCATGACGCCGACTAGCGCGCCTTCACGAATGAGCGGCACGCCGACCTGGGTGCGAATCTTGCCGAGCGCCGATGCAGCCGCAAGCTTGTATTCCGGGTCGGTGGTGACGTCGGCGATCTGAACCGGACGCTTCTCGAGCGCGACGCGGCCCGTGAGCGAACCGCGGTCGACGGTGAGCGGGCGCTCCTTCTGGTAGAGGTGATAGTCACGCGCGCGCCGAGCACTCTCCGGTGTGGCGCCGGCTGCGGTCACCACGACGAAGCGCTCCCCATCGCGACGCACGATGAACGCCATCTCGGCTTCGCAAAGGCGCAATACGGTCTCGGCCAAGGTCTGCAGGACCGGTTCGAGGTCGAAGGTCGAACGGCTGATGGTTGTGAGGACCTCGCCGATGGCAGTCTGGTAGGCGAGCGACTCCTGCAAATCGTCGGTGCGCTGGCGCAGCTCGTTCAGCAAACGGGCGTTCTCCATCGCGATCACGGCTTGGTCGGCGAACGTCCTGACCAAGCCGATCTGGCGCTCGGTAAACGGTTCGATGCGGTCGCGGGTGATGGCAATGGCGCCGATCGGCCGCCCGCCCCTCATCAGCGGGACGCCAAGGGCGGTATGCCATTGCGAGAGTGCTGCCAGATCGCGCCGCTCGAACTCCGGATCGGAGGCCACATCCTCGACCTGCACGACATGAGCCGCCTGCAGGACGCGCCCGGCGACGGTGCCGCGGCCCGGCACGATGTCCATGTCGCGAAAGGCCTGGTCCGCAACCGGGTCCCAGCCCAGAGTCGCAACGTAGCGGAAGACATCGCCGTGCTGGACGGCAATTCCACCGGATTCGGTCCTGCACAGGCGCAAGGCAGCGGCCAGCATCGTGTCGAGCACGGGCTGGATGTCCGAAGTGGAACGCCCGATGGCCTCGAGCACTTCGCTGATGGCGGTCTGATGCTCGAGCGCCTCGCGAAGGGCGCGTTCGCTTTCCTTGCGGGCCGTGACATCGCTTACCGCGCCGACCAGCCGGACCGCTCGGCCGTCCTTGCCCAGTACCGCCACGGCGCGATCCTCGACCCAGCGATAGACGCCGTCAGCGTGCCGCAGACGGTACTCGCAATCGAGTCGCCGGCGTGCTCCCTTGAGGCAGGCGCGCAGCGCGTTGCGATAGCCCGCGAAGTCCTCCGGATGGACCAGCCTGTTCCAGTCCCCGGCGGCGAGCGCACGGCCCTCGAATCCGAAGATCTGGTTCAGACGTTCAGACACGCGAAGGGCGTTGGTTGCTATGTTCCATTCGTAGATGCCTTCAGCCACAGCGTCGATCACAAGAGCATGACGCCTCTCGCTGTCGCGAAGCTTGGAGCTCAGCTCATCGATCTGCCGCTGCAGCTCGAGCGATGCAGGCGACGGAGCTACGGCGTCGGCGGGCATGGCCCCTCCCCGCACGGCAAGGCGGCAGGCGACCCCGACAGTACCCCGACATCGGGCCCATCGCAGACAGCAAGGATCGTGGCTCGGCCTGTCATCGCATCCTGCCGGTCAACTGGACGAATTCGGCAATTGCCGCAGCTGCTGTTTCAGGAGGTCGAAGTCGACCGGCTTGGCGAGAAACTCCATGGCCCCGCGCTCGCCGGCAATCCGCCGCCGTTCATCATCGCCGTAGGCCGTGACCATCATGACCGGCAAATCCGGCCAGCGTCGCTTGATCTCATCGAGCAGAGTAAGCCCGTCCATGCCTGGCATGTTGATGTCGGACAGGATTACGATCAGCTCGGGTCGTATGCCATCCGACAGCATTCTCAGTGCCGCTTCACCCGAATGTGCGAAGTGCAACACGTAGAGCCCTTGCCGGATCTCGCGACGGAAGCGTTGGCGGAAGAGCTCGGCGATGTCCGGCTCATCGTCGACGACCAGAATGCTGACGCTCATGTTGCTCCTCGCGACTGCGCACCACGCCGCCCGCGTGGCAGGCGAATGGTGAATTCAGTGAACGATCCCGGCTCGCTCTCGACCTCGATGGTGCCGCCATGCTGCTGGGTGACAATGTCGTAGCTGATCGACAGGCCGAGGCCCGTCCCTTCGCCCGTCGGCTTAGTCGTGAAGAAAGGCTGGAACAGCTTTGCCCGAACGTCCGAGCGGATGCCGGTACCATTGTCGCGCACCCTGATCTCGACCGCCTCTCCCAGATCCCGGGTGGAGACGTCGAGTGTCGGCCGGTAGCCGGCATCGGCGGTGCCCGAAGCGCGCTTTCTGGTGGCGTAGAAGGCGTTGCCGAACAGGTTGAGGAATACACGCGTGATGTCCTGCGGCACGACCTCGATCGGCCCTACGGCTCGCGGGAGGTCGCGCGCCAAGGTAATGTTGAAGTCCTTTTCTTGGGCCCGGGCGCCGTGATAGGCGAGGTTGAGCGCCTCCTCGACCAGCGTGTTGATGTTCGATTCCTGCCAGTCGCCGCTTCCGCCGCGGGAATGTGAAAGCATGCTCTTGACGATGCCGTCGGCGCGCTTTCCATGCTCGACGATCTTGGCGAGGTTGCTGTTCAGGAGCTCCATAGTCTCCTGCACCTCGGCGCGCTTGTCGTCATCTCTGCCGAGCAGCGGGTCCACTGCCTGCTTCAGTTCGTCGAGCAACTCGTTCGACAAGCCAGCGAAGTTGTTGACGAAGTTCAACGGGTTCTTGATCTCGTGGGCGATGCCGGCCGTCAGCTGGCCCAGTGACGCCATCTTCTCGGCTTGGATCAGGTTGGCCTGCGCTGCTTTGAGCCGCTCAAGTGAGTCCCGCAACTGGGTAAACAGCCGCACGTTCTCGATCGCGATCACCGCCTGGGCGGCGAAGCTCTTGAGCAACTCCACCTGGTTCGGCGTGAACGCCCCGGGTTCGGTTCGCCTCAGGGAAATGGCGCCGACAGCTCTTTTATCAAGCAGCAACGGCGCGGCCAGAGCTGCACGAAAGCCCCGCAGCGCACTAATCTCGCGCCCCAGCGGGAATTCGTCAGCTTCGGCGGACTGAAAGTCCGTAACCTGCACGACGTCGCTGTCCAGGATGGCTCGACCCGGAACCGAAGCCCGATTGAGCGGACGCGCCAGTCCTGCCGGAGCGTCGATCGGACCCTCGTGCGCTGCCACTACCCACCTGTCACCATCGCGCAGAGCGACCAACGCATCGCGGGCGTTGCAGAACTTAAGGGCGGCCTTAGCAACTTCCTTCAGCACCGGGCCGACGTCGGTGGGCGACTGTGAGATGACGCGCAGGATGTCGGCAGTCGCAGTCTGCTGCTCGAGCGCTTCACGCAGCTCGGTGAACAGGCGGACATTTTCGATGGCGATCACTGCCTGGGCGGCGAAGGACTCCAAAAGAGCGATCTGGCGTTCACTGAATGAACCAGTTTGCGGACGCCTGAGCGAAATGCCACCGATCGCGACTTCGTCCCGCATCATCGGCGCGCATAGCGCTGAGTTAAACCCCAGGGCAGTCCCAAGCTTGCGCGCTTCGGCGAATTCAACGGGATCGAGTCCTTGTACGTCCGCCAAGTGGACGGTCTTGCCATCCGTGATCGCTCGGCCGGGGCCCGTTTGACGGTCGAGTATTCGCCGCTCGCCGACCTTCGAGCCTAGTGGTCCAAGATGGACCGCCACGAACCATTGTTCCGCTTCCCGCAGGCAGACTTGCACGTCATTTGCGCCGCAGAAGCGCAAGGCGGCGTTGGCGACGGCATCGAGCACCGGTTTCACGTCCGTCGGCGACTGCGCAATTACCCGCAAAATCTCTCCTGTGGCGGTCTGCTGCTCCAACGACTCACGCAGCTCCGTGAGCAGCCGAACGTTCTCGATGGCGATCACCGCTTGGGCAGCGAAGGTCTCTACGAGTGCAATCTGCTTGTCGGTGAAGGGGCTGACTTTCAGCTTATAGATTGTGATCGTGCCAATCAGGTTGTCGCCCTTGAGCATCGGCACGGCGAGGATTGTCCCAATAGGATCTGAATCTCGAAGAGCATAACCATACTCAGGGTCCGCTTGGACGTCAGGGACATGGACTGTCCGCTGCTCGAGGGCGGCGCGCGCCGAAATGCTTTGCCGCCCCGGTGCGATAGGGTTGTTGTGCACCCACTCTCTCAACGTCGGCGATGCATTATAGGACGCAGCCGCCCTGAGGAGCCTGCCATCAAATCGGAAGAGGAACGCTCGCTCGGCGTCACACAGCTTGACCGCGTTCTCCACGACCGCCTCGAACACAGGTCCGAGGTCGAATGCTGAGTGGCTGATCGCTTTCAGCACCTCGCTGGTGGCAGTTTGTTGCTCAAGTGCCTCAGTCAGATCGGCGTTGCGTTTCTCCAGTTCTCTGAACAGCCGCACGTTCTCTACGGCAATGACTGCTTGATCGGCGAAAGTCTGCACCAGCGCTTTCTGGCCGTCGGTGAAAGCTCCCGGTTCGCGTCGCCAAATGTTGATCACGCCCACGAGTATGCCTTCACGGAACATAGGAACCGCCAGGATGCTGCGAGCGCCTTCGAGCCGGTATATTGGCACCTCGTCGGGTACAAATCGAGGATCAGCGAGGACATCCTCAACGTGAACGACGGTCCGCTCCAGTACGCTGAGCCCGAGCGGGGTGTGTGGGTGCGGTCCCGGGCGCGCCGTTGCGATGAACTCCGCGAGCTTCGGAGACACATTCACGTGCTCGTGCGCGACCGCCCTCAGCGCCTCTCCTTCCCAAAGCCAAAGCAGTGAGAAGCTGGCATTACACAGCGTGTTCGCATTTGCGAGAATCGTCTTGAAGACCGGCTCCACATTGGTTGGCGATCCGCTGATTACACGCAAAATGTCGCTTGTGGCCGTTTGCTTATCCAGCGCTTCCTTGAGACCGTCGTTGCTGGACTGCAATTCGTTGAACAACCGCACGTTCTCGATGGCGATCACGGCTTGCGCAGCGAAGCTCCGCATCAGCTCAATCTCATTGTCGGAGAAGGGCCGCACCTCCTTGCGATAGATGGTGAGAGCGCCCAACACCGCACCGTCCTTGCGCAGGGCGACTACCAACGCGCTGCGCGCTCCGCCGAGATCAACTACTGCGCGACGCAGCGGCAAGCCGGCCAGATACGCGTCCTCCGCCCTCTGGTCGAGGTTGTGAATCACGTCCTCGCCCTGGAGGATTCGATGGTGCGCCTCCCCAGGGCTAGGCTGGTCCATTCCGCGAGCAAAGTACTCAGCCAGCGACGGGGGAACGCCGCGCATGGCGACAGGGCTGAAGCGCTGTCCGTCGTAGCTGGTCAGGAGCCCGAACGCCGCACCGCACAAGGCCATGGCCTTTTCAAGCATCACGTTGAAGACCGGTTCGAGCTGGCCAGGCGAGGCGTTGATGACCTGAAGAACTTCCGCGGTCGCTGTCTGCTGCTCCAACGCCTCCCGCTGCGCATTCAGCAGGCGCGCATTCTCCATTGCGATCACCGCCTGCGCCGCGAAGCCTTGCATCAACGCAATCTGGCTGTCCGAGAACGGGTGGCGTTCCTGGCGATAGACGGTGATGACCCCCAACAGGTTCTCGCCCTTGCGCAGGGGAACGTGCAGCAAGGTTCGAACGCTCCCTCTGTCCACCAGTTCGCGGAACCCGGCGTGCCGCCTATAACCTTCATGAGCCGTCGCATCGACGACGTGAACCAAGCGATGGTGGAGGAGTGCCTCGCCCAAAGGAGTGATTTCATTTGGAACGGACTCCCTGTGCTGCAGCCAGTCGCTGAAAGGCCGCTGCGCAAACGATGCCGCGGGCCGGGCACGCTCGCCGTCGTATAGCCAAATGTAACCGTATGCCGCAGAGCACAGCTTTGTAGCCCGCTCGATCACGAGGCTGAATATTCGCGCGACATCGGCCTGCGGGTCGTTGATGGCGCTGAGAATCTCTTCAAAAGCTGCTTCACGCTGGAGAGCAAAGCTTTCCCCCTCCTTGCGCGCGAGCAGCTCCTTGGTCAGCTCCGCCACCTGGCGCTGCAGCTCAGGTACGCCCGATGAAGCGAACCCTGCAGTATCTGCGGGCATGCATTCCCTTCCCAAAGGAATTGAGAGCATAAAGGCAGACGGCATCCCTTGAAAGGATCGACAGGCTATTTCCGCGGCGTTACCCAGTTGCGACGATCGCGTTCTCCGACTGCTTCTAACTCTCAGACGCCTCAAGGACCGGGACGGCGGGCGGGTCAGGACGCCACCGTTCGGGGGAGATCTGGCCCATCGCTCTGCGATGCCGGCCGCTTCGCCGGCTGCCATGCCTCTCCACGGCCATTGCATTAGTGATCACGCGAAGGCATTTGCGAGTAGTGGATTGAGGCACTAGTCACGGCCGCGCTTGATTGACCGTGGAGCCATCATGAGGGCGTGAAGCATACGCGCGGCGGTGGGCGAAAGGGGCGCGTCGGCACGCACGAATGCGCCCATGTACGGACGCCCGAGACGTTCGCGAATCTTCACCCGCTCGAGCCGGCCGCCAGCTACCTG
>JAEWIV010000427.1 GCA_023386865.1 Pseudomonadota bacterium | reverse complement strand
CCTCGCCGGAACCTACCTGCCAGCAGAGCGCTACGGTTTTCTTCAGGCCGACGGTGTCCGGCTGCGGTACGCCTGCTGGAACGTGCCGGGAACCGCGCCGGTTCAGGTCAAGGGGACGGTCGTCCTGCTGACGGGGCGCGGCGAGTTCATCGAAAAATACGCCACCGAAGTCGTCGGGGAGCTTCTGGGCCGCGGCTATTGCGTCTACGCCATGGACTGGCGCGGCCAGGGCCTGTCGGACCGTCTTCTGGCCGATCGCGGCAAGGGTCACATTGACAATTTTTCAACCTACATGGCCGACCTGCAGCTCTTTCTGGACAAGGTCGTGGCGCCGGCGGCGCCGCGGCCCATCCTGGCGCTCTGCCACTCCATGGGAGCGCACGTCATGATGCGCGTGCTCGCCGAGAACGGATCGGGTCCGATCGCGGCCGGCGTGCTGTGCTCGCCCATGACGGCGCTGAAGCGCGAGGCCATGCTGCGGTCGGTCCTGATGCTGATGCCCGAGGTGCCGGCGATCGAGGAGCGCTACCTGTTCGGCACCGGACCCTTCGTGATGTTCGCGCGCGAGTTCAACGCCAACTTCGTCACCCACGACGAGCGTCGCTACCGCTTCACCGACCTCTGGTTCGAGGCCGACCCCCGCCTCGCCCTGGGCGGGCCGACGCTGGGCTGGGGCCGCCAGGCGGTGCGCTCGATGACGGCGGCGATGGCGCCGGGCTACCTCGAGCGCATCCAGCTGCCGCTGGTGCTGATCAGTGCCGGCGAGGATCCACTGATCGATTCGAGGACCCATGACGCCGTAGCGGCGCGCCTGAAGCATGGCGAGCACTTCACCATCGCCGGCGCCAAGCACGAAGTAATGATGGAAACCGACGAGCTGCGCGCCCTGTTTTGGGAAGCCTTCGATCGGCTGGCGAAAGGCGTGCTCGGCCCATGACCCTGACCCAGGTGCTGGTGACGGCGGTGGCCTTCCTCGTCGCCGGCGTCGCCAAGGGCGCGATCGGCATGGGCCTGCCACCGATCGTGATCGGCATCATGAGCTTCGCCGTGCCGCTGGAGAACGCCATCGCCATGATGGTGGTCCCGAGCATGGCCACCAACATCTGGCAGGCGGTCTACGGCGGCAACTTCGTGCGGCTGCTCATGCGGTTCCGCAGCATGGCGGCCATGTCGGTGGCGGCGCTGATCGTCATTGCCGTGGCGTTCGGCCAGCTCGGCTCGCCCAAGGCAGTAGCCTGGGTCGGTGTCATTCTGGTGATCTATGCCAGCCTCGCCCTGACGGCGTGGCGGCCAGCGGTATCTCGCGCCACCGAACGTTGGGCAAACCCGCTGATCGGCGCGGCCAGCGGCGCCGCTGCCGGCATTACCGGTGTCGCCGCCGTGCCGTTCCTGCCTTATATGCAGTCGCTCGACATCGACCGGCACGAGCTCGTGCAGGCGCTGGGCATCATGTTCATCTTCATCATGGGCGCGCTTACCGCCGCCTTGGCCATCCAGGGCGCCTTCACGCCGACCAACCTCTTGGGCGGGATCGCGGCCATCGCGCCGACCTTCTTCGGCGTATGGCTGGGCCAGAAGGCCCGCCATGCGGTTTCGGCCGAGACCTTCCGGCGGATATTCCTGATCGGCCTGTTCCTGGTCGGCCTGCAAATGGCGAGAAGCCTGCTATAGGATTGCCGGACATGCCCCTCGTCACCCACAAAGTCACCATCTGCGGCATTCCCGAGCTGGCCCAGCACTGCTCGGTCGGCGTCAGCCATGTGCTGTCGATCATCGACACTCACGAGCCGCGACCGCCCGCCCTCGACGGCTATCTCGGAATCGATCACGAGCTCATCCGGTTCGACGACGTCGTGGCCGAGTATCCCGGCTTCGAGGCATGCACGCCGGCGCACATCGAGAAGGTGCTGGAGTTCGGCGAACGCGTGCATACGAAACCCGACAGCCACGTGCTGGTCCATTGCCATGCCGGCATTTCGCGCTCGACGGCCGCCGCCGCCATCCTGATGTGCCAGCACGCGCCCGGCCGCGAGGAGGAAGCGTTTCTGAAGCTGCTGGGCCTGCGCAAGCACGGCTGGCCCAACACACGGATGGTGGAGTTCGCCGACACGCTCTTGAAGCGCGACGGCGCCCTGCTGCGCGGCCTGATCGCCTACCGGCGCGCGCTCCTGCAGGAGAAGCCGCACCTCAGCGAGGTCATCCGCAACATCGGCCGCGGCCACGAGCTGCCTGTGTGATTCATGGGACCGCGGACCTCCAGGTCCGCTCGTCTCATGAGCGGGCCTGAAGGCCCGCGTTCCTTGAGCTTACCGATGAAAAACCAGCGTCCTGACCTCGATGCTCTCGCGCGGCGGGGCATCGGGCGACGCGGTCGGATCGATGAAGGCACTATGCGGCGTGAAGCGCGCCGGCACGTCGGTCCTGGTATCGCAGCACTTCAGCAGCAGGGCTTCGTCCGCGCGCATCCGCGGCACGTAGAACCAGCGGTGCGCTGCATTGTACTTCACCGAATAGGTCTCGCCGACGCGGTTGGGATAGACGAGATCGGACGGCACCAGATCGGCCAGATCGATCGTCGTGGCGTCGCATACGGCCAGCGGCAGATCCTGCACCGGTCCCTTGATCGGACGCCACAGGTTGATCACCTGCACGCGGCCCTTCAGCAACTCGTCGGCCTCGTCGGGCAGGAGGTCGCGCACGCGCTGCGGCCCCGAGCGCGCCGTATGGTCGATGTGCACGCGCTGCACGGGCTGGCGCGGCGCATCGCTGCGATCCTGCGCCCCCTCGACGCGGCGCCGGGTCGTGTGGTCGAAGATGTGCACGCGCCAGGCGCCCGTCGCCTGCCTCACCACGCGCTCGACCTCGGGGTAATAGACGCGGCGCACCTCCGCGTCGTCGAAGAAGTCGCGAACGGCGCTGCGATGGCTGACCAGGGCGAAGCCGTTGGCGTCCAGCGACACGCGGTCGGCGACCGGACGGGCATCGTGGACGGTAACGCGACGGGTCTCGTTGACGGCGTTGCTGCGCGGCATGCCCGGAGGCGGCTCGAAGGTGTAGTTGCGCGGCCGCTCGAGCATGGGCGCGAGGTAGTTCATGTCAGCCTGGACGCTGGCCAGGTTGGCGATGATGGAGGATTGCAGACTCATGGGGTCGCTCCGCTGCTGTCTCGCCTCAACATTGGCGGCGCCCGCCTCTCTCGCCATGGAGAAGAGTTGCGCGCTTTCATGAGGGGACTTCATGCGAAACGAAAATCTTGCTGCCGCGAACCGGCGCAGCAGAAAGTTCAGCTCGTCGGACGATCCTGGGCGTAGGCCTCGGCCAACCGGCGATGGAAATCATCCACCAGCGCGCCTTCGGCCGGGGACTTTCCGGCGGTGCGATCGGCCTGCAGCGTCTCGCACACTTGCTTGATGCTGGCGGCCGCCTGCTTGGCCTCGTCGGCTCCGCCACCGAACATATGCGTGAACAGCCGCGTGCGCAGGAAGGTGTACGGCACGATCTGCTGCATGATCGTGACGGCCCCGGCGCGCCGCACCGTCAGCAGCGGCCAGGTCCAGGTGAAATCGGGCGACGGCGCGTGCTCGGCCAGCAGGTGCTCGACCACGATCTTCCAGTTGCAGGCGATATCGGTCGTGAGCGTGCCGCCGTAGGCCCCCGAGACACCGACCTCGATCGGCGCCGGCGGTCCCGCAAGACTGAAAAAGACGACGCCTGACGATATGGCGGAGGGCAGCGAGGCCAGATGCAGATCGGCCGACTGCGGATCCTTCGGCGCGACCGGCGGCGGCGCGCTCACAAACCGGCCCTGCAGGTCGTAGGTCCAGCCGTGGAAGCGGCAGCGGAAGCTTTCGCAATTGCCGGACGGTGTTGCCACGACCTGCATGTTCTGATGGCGACAGGCATTGCGCAGCACGCGCACGACGCCCTCCTTGTCGCGCACGCCGAAGACGCTCCAGCCGCCGACCGTGGCCGCGACGAAGTCGCCAGGGCTCGCAAGCTGGCCTTCGGCGCAAAGCGGCAGGGTTTGCGTCGAGAAGATCGTCCGCTTTTCGGCTTGGAAGGCTTCGCCTTGAGAATAATCCTCAGACTTCATGTGTTTTTGTATACGATCAGGGTTGTTTCCGGTCACGGATTGACCGATACGACCGATATTGTATACAATTTGGCCTTCAATGCCAGAGAGGAGGTTCGACATGGCCAAGAGCGCGTTCCGTCAGGCCCTCGAGGAAGCGATCGAGCAGCGTCATTCGGCGGTGCATCCGTGGAGCGAGGCCTGGACCTCCGGGAAGCTGAACCGCCGACTGCTCGGCGAATGGGTGAAGCAGCACTATCACTACGTCAGCCACTTCGCGGAGTGGGTCGCCGCGGTCTACGCCACCTGCCCGCACCAGGAGGTGCAGCACTTCCTGCTGGAAAACGTCACCGAGGAAGAAGGCTTCGTCGGCATGCATGGCGCGGCCCCGGTGCGCCACTCCGACCTGCTGCTCGAATTCGCCGAGACCTGCGGCATGAAGCGCGAGGACATCCTGAACGCCCAGATCAATGGCGAACTGCTGCCCGAGACGCTCGGCCTGCAGAGCTGGTGTGCCGTGCAATCGCACAAGCCCTTCGTCGAGGCGCTGTCGGGCCTGCTGATCGGCCTGGAGAGCCAGGTGCCCAAGATCTACAGCAAGACCACGCCGCCGCTTCTGGAGAAGTATGGCTTCAGCGAAGAGGAAGTGACCTTCTTCTCGATCCACATCGTCGCCGACCTCGAGCACGGCGAGAAGGGCTTCGAGATCGTCGAGAAGTACGCGACCACCGACGAGCAGAAAGAGACCTGCGTGCGCCTGGTCAAGGAGGCGACCATGATGCGCCGCCTCTACCTCGACGGCCTGTACCGCAAGTACATCGCCGAGCCGCAGGCGCAGAAGCTCGCGGCCTGACGCCGGCCGTTGCGTGCATACCTACAAGACCCTGACGCTCGAGGAGGCCCACACCATCCTCGACGCGGCGCAGAAGAAGGCAGAGGAGATCGGCGTTCCGGAGGTCCTCTGCGTCGCCGACAATGCCGGCTATCCGATCGCGCTCCGACGGCTCGACGGCGGCAAGGTGACCAGCGTGCAGATCGCCATGAACAAGGCCTTCACCGCCGCCGGCCATCGCAAGCGCACCGACAACTACAAGAACGCCTACCCCGGTGAAGAGGCCTTCGGCATCTTCACCCAGCATGAGGGCCGCTTCACGGTGTTCGTCGGCGGCTTCCCGATCTTCGTCGACGGCCAGTGCGTCGGCTCGATCGCCGCCTCCGGCGGCAACGGCGAGCAGGACATCGCCTGCTGCGAGGCCGGCATCGCGGCCTTCATGGCGACGCTGAAGAAGTAGGACCATGGCAGCCGATCGCACCTCCCTCGGCAAGGTCGTGAGCGAGCGGATCCGCGGCCGGATCCTCGACGGCCGGTACAAGCCCGGCGAGCGCCTGGTCGAGGACAAGCTCTCGGCCGAGCTCGGCGTGTCGCGTGTGCCGGTGCGCGAGGCGCTGCGCATGCTCTCGACCGAGGGCCTGGTGCGGCTGGAACCCAACCGCGGCGCCAGCGTCGCCGAGGTCACGCCCGAGCTTGTCGCCGAGCTGGTCGAGGTGCGCACCCTGCTGGAAGCGCTGAACGCCCGGCTGGCGGCGCGCCGCCACGATCCCGAGATCGTCGCCGCCCTGGAGGAGACGCTGAAACGCGGCAACGCCGCCGCACACTCGGGTTCCCCGGATCAGCTGGCACACCTGAACGGCGAGTTCCACGAGCGCCTGGCCGAGGCCAGCCGCAACACGGTGCTCACCGACATCATGCGCAGCTTGCGCGAGCGCACCTCCCTCGCCTTCGCCCTCAACGGCCGCAGCCGCGCCCGCGAGGATTGGAAGGAGCACGCCGGCATCCTCGCCGCCGTCATCGACGGCGACGAGGAACTTGCGGCGCTGTTGGCGTCAAGGCACGTCCAGAACGCCGCCGCGGCCTTCGCCAAGGCTCAGGAAGCCGCCGACGAAGCGGCGGACTGATCTTGCCGGACCGCGGGCCTCCAGGCCCGCATCATGATCATGAGTGGACCTGGAGGTCCGTGCTCCGCATTACCGCGCCTTCATCGGCAGGCTGGCGAGGTGGATGCCGGCGTCGACAATCAGGAACTCGCCGGTGATGTTGGACGCGCTGGTCAGGAAGAACATCACGGCTTCCGCCATCTGCTCGGGCGTGCCGGCCTGGCGCAGCGGCGCGGTCTGCTCCTGGCTCTGCTTCAGCTTGTTGTAGTTCTCCTCGCCCATGCCGCCCAGCAGCCAGCGCGTCTGGATGAAGCCCGGGCACACCGTGTTGACCCGCACCGCCGGCGAGAACCAGCGGGCCAAGGTGAGCGTCAGCGTGTTGAGCGCGCCCTTGGAGCAGGCATAGGGGATCGAGCTGCCGACGCCCATCACGCCCGCGATCGAGGAGATGTTCACGATCGACCCGCGTTCCTGCTGCCCCTCCCACTGCTTCTTCATGGTCGGGAACACGGCGCGGCTCATCATGTAGGGCCCGGTGACGTTGACGCGCAGGATGCGGTCGAAGTCCTCAGGGCTCACGCCATCGAGGTCGCCCTGGTTCTGGAACTTGGTGGTGCCCGCGTTGTTCACCAGGCCGTCGATGCGGCCCCACTTCTTCAGCGTCTCGGCCGCGAGCTTCCTGCAATCGGCGTCCTGGCCCATGTCGGCCTGCACCAGGATCGCCTCGACGCCCTTCTTCTTGACCGCCTCGTAGGTCTCGTCGGCTTCCTTCTTGCTCTTGGTGTAGTTGATGGCGACGTTCCAGCCGCGCTCGGCCAGGTCCACCGCGCAAGAGGCGCCGAGCCCCGTCGCCGAACCCGTCACGATCGCCACCTTGCCCGATTTCGCCATGTGTCCCTCCCGGATGCTCGCTCCACCCTTCATAGGCTAGGATCGGCCGAGAAGGCAAAACGAGTGGGACCAGGAGCGCATGGCCGATCTGTTTTCGATGAAGAACCGCGTCGTGCTGCTGACCGGCGCCTCGCGCGGGCTGGGTCGCGACATGGCGCTGACCCTGGCGGCCGCGGGCGCCACCGTGCTGTGCGCCGGCCGCACCGTGAAAGGCCTGGAGGCGACCGCCAAGGCAATCGCCCGCAAGGGCGGCAAGGCCGAGGTGACGCCGCTCGACATCACGGACGAAGCCGCCGTCCGCGAGCAGGTCGCCAGCATCGTCGCCAGACACCGCCGCATCGACGTGCTGGTCAACAATGCCGGCATCATCTATCGCGAGGCGATCGTCGACACCTCGACCGACACCTTCCGCGCCGCGATCGAGACCGACCTCGTCTCGCAGTTCATGCTGGCGCGCGAGGTCGGCCGCCATATGCTGGCCCGCAAGTACGGCCGCATCGTCAACATCTCCTCGATCATGGGCATCGTCGGCCGCGCCACCGTGGCCGGCTACGTCGCGGCCAAGCACGGCCTGATCGGGCTCACCAAGAACCTCGCCGCGGAGTACGGCCCGCACGTCACCTGCAACGCCATCGCGCCGGGCTACATCCGCACCGAGCTCAACGTCCCGCTGCAGCAGAACAACGCCTTCAACGCCATGCTCGAGCAGCGCACCGCGCTGCATCGCTGGGGCAAGCCCGAGGACCTGCGCGGCCCGTTGCTGCTGCTGGCCTCCCAAGCCGGCGCCTACATGAGCGGCCATACGCTGGTGGTCGACGGCGGCATGACCGTCATCCTGGCCTGACATGCCGTCGATCCCCCGCTGGGTCATCCTGGCGCTGTTTGCCGCGCTGCTGGTGTTCGGATTTGCCGTGCACATGGGCTGGCTGCGCGATCCCTCGCTCGCCAAGGCCGACTATGTCGGCAACATCGATGTCTCGGCCGACGACGCGAAGCTCTATCGAGCGGTGCCGTTCGAATGGCGGGTCATCAGCAATGCCGGGTCCTTCAGCGGCAGCGACACCGCCTACGTGCGGATCGACAATGCCGGCGAGCGACCGGTGGTCTGCGGATGGCTGCGTCTCGACAAGGCCGGCAACTCGATCCGCGCCACGCGCTGGCTGAGCGAGGCGCGGCTGATTGCGGGCGACATGAAGCTCACGGCGCTGTTCATCGCGCCGGTGGAGAAGGCGCCGGGCGACGGCCTCACCGCCGGCTGTCTCAGGATCGACGAGCCGGTGACACCGGCGACCGACGCGCCGCTCAAGCTCGAAGGCAGCCCGGTCCGCGAGTAAGAAGAGCACGGAGGAACGAGATGCTAACTTTTCGCGAAGCCCGCGATTATCTGCTGGCCAACCGCACCGACTACGCGCGCGCCGTGGCCGGCTTCAAGTGGCCCGACCCCCTGCCCTTCAACTGGGCAATCGACTGGTTCGACGCCGAGCTGGCCGGCCCCACGAGCCGCGATCGCTGTGGCCTCTGGATCGTCGACGTGGCGAGCGGCAAGGAGACCAGGCTCACCTTCGGCGAGCTGTCGCAGCGCTCCAACCAGGTCGCCAACTGGCTGCGGCAGCACGGGCTGAAGCGCGGCGATCATCTCCTGCTGGTCCTGAACAACGTTGCGCCGCTGTGGGAGATCATGCTGGCGGCGATGAAGCTCGGCGTGGTGGTGATCCCGGCGACGACGCTGCTCACCACCGAGGAGCTGGCCGACCGCGTCGAGCGCGGCCGCGCCCGCATGATCGTCACCGACGAGGACCAGGTCGCCAAGTGCGCCGGCCTGCCGCGCGCCGGTGTGACGTTCGTCACCATCGCCGCCAAGCCTTCGGCGGCGGGATGGCTGTCGCTCTCCGACGCCTACAAGGGTTCGGCCGCGTTCGAGCCGGACGGCGCCACGGGCGCCGACGATCCGCTGCTGCTCTATTTCACCTCCGGCACGACGGCCAAGCCCAAGCTGGTGCGCCACAGCCATCGCAGCTATCCGGTCGGCGCGCTGTCGACCATGTACTGGCTCGGCCTGAAGCCGGGCGACGTGCACGTCAACATCTCCTCGCCCGGCTGGGCCAAGCATGCCTGGAGCACGTTCTTCGCACCGTGGAACGCCGGCGCCACCGTGCTGATGGTCAACCAGGCGCCGTTCAACGCCAAGGCGCTGCTGGGCGTGCTGGAGCGCTGCAAGGTTACGACCTTCTGCGCGCCGCCCACGGTGTGGCGCCTGATGATCCAGGAGGATCTCGCCGCCGCGAAGGTGACGCTGCGCGAGGTCTGCGGCGCCGGCGAGCCGCTCAACCCCGAGGTCATCAACAAGGTGCAGGAGGCCTGGGGCCTCACCATCCGCGACGGCTACGGCCAGACCGAGACCACGGCGCAGATTGCCAACTCGCCGGGCCAGCCGGTGAAGGCCGGCGCCATGGGCCGCCCGATGCCGGGCTATCGCGTTCTGGTGCTCGACGCCGACGGCATGCCGACCGACGAGGGCGAGATCTGCCTCGACCTCAACGGCGAGCGCCCGGCCGGGCTGATGCAGGGCTATGCCGACGACCAGGGCAAGCTCTCGGGCGCCAACGACAAGGTCTATCGCACCGGCGACGTCGCCAGCCTCGATGCCGATGGCTACCTCACCTTCGTCGGCCGCGCCGACGACGTCTTCAAGTCGTCGGACTACCGCATCAGCCCGTTCGAGCTGGAGAGCGTCCTGATCGAGCACGACGCCGTGGCCGAGGCCGCGATCGTGCCGACGCCCGACGACATCCGGCTCAGCATCCCCAAGGCCTATATCCTGCTGACCGCAGGCACGCCGCCGACGCGTGAGACTGCGCGGTCGATCCTGGAATACACCCACCGGCGGCTGGCGCCGTTCAAGCGCATCCGGCGCCTGGAGTTCGTCAAGGAGCTGCCCAAGACGATCTCCGGCAAGATCCGGCGCAACCAGCTGCGCCGCGTCGAGTACCAGGGCAGCGCCGCCGACGTCACGCGCGGCGTCGAGTTCCACGAGAAGGACGTACTGTCATCCTGAGGGAAGCGAAGGATCTCGTGCCCGTTGAAGCGGCACGAGGTCCTTCGCTTACGCTCAAGACGACATGAGGAGAATCATGCAGCCGAGACCAGGCATCACCCAGAGCCTCTCCCGCTTCGTCGTCGACACGAAGTGGGAGGACATTCCGGACAAGGCGCGACACGAGGCCAAGCGCGCGCTGATGAACTTCTTCGCCGTGGCCATCGCCGGCTGCCGCACCGAGCCGGTCGCGCGGGCGCGGCCGACAAA
>JAEWIV010000379.1 GCA_023386865.1 Pseudomonadota bacterium | reverse complement strand
CCGTCGTCGGAACGCACCGACACGGTCACCCTGCTGTTCGACGACCGCTATCGCCGGCGGCTGCGCATGCTGGGCGACGGCGGGCTCGACTTCCTGCTCGACCTGGTCGACCCAATCGTGCTGCACGCGGGCGACGGCCTCAGGCTGGAGGAGGGCGGTTTCGTCGAGGTGCGCGCGGCCGAGGAGGACCTGGTCGAGGTCAGGGGCCGCGACGCCGCCGCCTTCGCGCGCATCGCCTGGCATCTCGGCAACCGCCATCTGCCGGCACAGATCGACGCCGACCGCATCCTGATCCGCGACGACCATGTCATCGTCAACATGCTGATGGGGCTGGGCGCGGCGGTGCGCAAGGTCAAGGCGCCGTTCGATCCCGAAGGTGGCGCCTACGGCCAGCACAACCACGACCTCGGCCATCGGCATGGCCCGCTGCACGAGGATCGTCATGGTTAGCGTCTTGCCCGCCCGCGGTCCGACAGGAGACCCGCTGTACCGCCTGCTCGCCTGGCTGTCGCCCGCATATCCCATCGGCGCCTTCAGCTACAGCCATGGCGTCGAGACCGCGGTGGAGGAGGGGTTCATCAAGGATCGCGCGAGCCTGGTGACCTGGCTGCAAAGCGTGCTGCTGCACGGCACGGGCGTCGTCGACGGCGCGCTGTTCGCCGCGGCCTGGCGTGCCGCCGAGGTCGAAGACTGGACGTCGTTCGACGCCATCGCCGAGCGCGCCGCGGCCTGGCGCGGCACCTCGGAGATGGCGCTGGAATCGCGCCAGCAAGGCGGCTCCTTCCTGTCGATCACCCGTGCCGCCTGGCCGCATCCCGCGCTCGATGCCGCCCACGAGCGGCTGTCCGGCGAGCTGTCGCTGCCGGTCGCCGTGGCGCTGGCCGCCGCGGTGCACGGCATTGCGCTCGACCGCGCCCTCGAAGGCTACCTGCACGCCTTCACTGCAAACCAGATCTCGGCCGCGCTGCGCTCGGTGCCGCTCGGCCAGAGCGACGGCCAGATCGCGCTGGCGGCGCTGGAGTCCGCCGTGCGGCAGGCGACCGAGGCTGCACTGGCCGTCGCTTCGCTCGACGAGGTCGGCACGGCGACGCCTCTGCTCGACTGGTGCTCGCTGCGTCACGAGACCCAGTACACGCGGCTGTTCCGCTCATGACCGTGCTGTTCGCCTTCCTTCTGTTCGTTGGCGTCGGCGCGGTTGCCGTCATCCATGCCATGTGGGGCCTGGGCTACAACTGGCCCGAGGCCAGCGAGGAGGCGCTGGCGCGCAGCGTCGTCGGCGACGGCCGCCGCCGCATGCCGCCAGCGTGGCAATGCTATGCGGTCGCGATCGTTCTCGCCCTGGTCGCCGTCTGGCCATTCGTGATGCTGGGCCGTGACGAGGAGCCCTGGGTCCAGTCCGTCACCTTCATCATCGCCGGCGTGTTCGCGGCGCGCGGCGTGGCGGGCTATACGCCGACCTGGCGCGGCCATTTTCGCGACGAGCCGTTTGCGACGCGCAACAGGCGGTACTATTCGCCCTATTGCCTGCTGATGGGCGTCGGGTATCTCGCGTTGCTGGCCGGGGAGATGGAGCGTCAATGAGCTTGCGTGGTCCCCTCAGGGTGGGTGTCGGCGGTCCGGTGGGTTCGGGCAAGACCGCGCTGGTCGAGCGCCTGTGCAAGAAGATGCGCGAGGACTACGACATCGCCGTCGTCACCAACGACATCTACACCAAGGAAGATGCCGAGTTCCTGACCCGCGCCGGGGCGCTGGCGCCCGAGCGCATCGTCGGCGTCGAGACCGGCGGCTGCCCGCATACCGCGATCCGCGAGGATGCCTCGATCAACCTCGCCGCCGTGTCCGATATCGTGCGCAAGTGGCCGGGCCTCGAGATCGTGTTCGTCGAATCCGGTGGCGACAATCTCGCCGCCACCTTCTCGCCCGAGCTGGCCGATCTCACGATCTACGTGATCGACGTCGCCGCCGGCGAGAAGATCCCGCGCAAGGGCGGGCCCGGCATCACCCGGTCCGACCTGCTGGTGATCAACAAGATCGATCTCGCGCCGCTGGTCGGCGCCAATCTCGAGGTCATGGACCGCGATGCGCGCAAGATGCGCGGCACCCGGCCGTTCCTGTTCTCCAACCTCAAGGAGAACAAGGGAGTCGACGACATTGCTGCCTTCATCGTACGCCAAGGTGGCCTGAAAGGGAGTTCCTGAACATGCGTCGCACGATCTGCCTTGCCGCCGTGGCCCTGCTGGCCGCCGGCCCAGTCCTCGCCCATCCCGGCCACGAGGCCTCGGGCTTCATGCACCCGTTCGCCGGCCTCGACCATCTCCTGGCCATGGTCGGCGTCGGCCTGTGGGCCGCCCTGCTGGCCGGACGCAGGCCGGCGATGGCGGTCCTGGTGCCAGCGGCCTTCCTGGCGATGATGGTGCTTGGAGCACTTGCCGGTTTTGCAGGCACAAAACTGCCTCTTGTCGAGGCTGCCATCCTGGCCTCGGTGTTGGCGATCGGCGGGCTCATCACGGGTGCAGTGCGCCTTCCGGCGGCCTGGGCGATGGCCGTTGTCGGCCTGTTCGCGGTGTTCCACGGCTACGCCCACGCCCTCGAAGCGCCCACGACCGGCGTGGGCGCCTACATCGCGGGCTTCCTGGCGGCAACGGCGCTCCTGCAGGGTGTCGGCCTGGCGCTGGGCTGGGGCGTCCGCCGCGCGGGAGGCGACCTCGGCCTGCGCGGCCTGGGCGGCGTGGTCCTGGCGGCCGGCGCCGTCCTGTTGATGGCCAACTGAGGGTTTGCCCGCGCCGTGCCGGGAGTTGGCACGGCTTTCGCTCTTGCGGCAGTCGGCGGGGGATTCCGTCGACAAGAAGGAGAGCGGGATGAAGCTGGGATCGATTCTCAAGACAGGCCTGGTCGCCGCCGGCCTGTTGGCAGGGGCGGCAGGCAGCGCCCTGGCGCAAGGGGCGCCGATCAAGGTCGGCGTTCTTCATTCGCTGTCGGGCACGATGGCGATCAGCGAGACGACCCTGAAGGACGTCATGCTGATGCTGATCGAGGAGCAGAACAAGAAGGGCGGCGTGCTGGGCCGCAAGCTGGAGGCCGTGGTCGTCGACCCGGCGTCGAACTGGCCCCTGTTCGCCGAAAAGGCGCGCGAGCTGCTGCAGAAGGAGAAGGTCGCCGCGGTGTTCGGCTGCTGGACGTCGGTCAGCCGCAAGTCGGTGCTGCCGGTCTTCGAGGAGCTGAACGGCATCCTGTTCTATCCGGTGCAGTACGAGGGCGAGGAGAGCTCGCGCAACGTGTTCTACACCGGCGCCGCGCCGAACCAGCAGGCGATCCCGGCCGTCGACTACCTGATG
>JAEWIV010000371.1 GCA_023386865.1 Pseudomonadota bacterium | reverse complement strand
CGTCGATCGCCAACTTCAACCTGGCGCCGGTGCCGCTGTTCCTGGTGATGGGCGACATCCTGCTGCGCAGCGGCATGGCCTTCCGCGCCATCGACGCCATCGATCGACTGATCCTCGCCGTGCCGGGACGCCTGTCCGTCGTGGCGGTGAGCGGGGGCACGATCTTCTCCGCGCTGTCGGGCTCGACCATCGCGACGACGGCGATGCTGGGCCAGTCGTTGCTGCCCGAGATGCTGCGGCGCGGCTACCATCCGTCGATGGCGATGGGGCCGATCATGGCGATCGGCGGTGTCGACATGCTGATCCCGCCCTCGGCATTGACCGTCCTGCTGGCGACCTTGGCCAGCAGCGTCAGCCGCGACAAGGTCTCGGTGTCGGACCTGCTGATCGCCGGCATCATCCCGGGCCTGATCATGAGTGTCTGCTTCCTGGTCTGGATCGTCGTGCGATGCTGGATGCGGCCCGATCTTGCCCCTCGGGACGACGCGGCAATGACGCCCATGACGCCGGTCGAGCGGTGGCGGCCGTTCTTCGTCGACGTGGTGCCGCTGTCGTTCATCTTCATCGTCGTGATGGGCAGCATGTTCATGGGATGGGCGTCGCCGACCGATTCGGCGGCCCTGGGTTGCCTGGCGACGGTCGTGCTGGCGCTGTGCTACCGGTCGCTCACCTGGAAGATACTGTTCGAGAGTCTCAAGAGCACCGCGGCCGTGACGACGATGATCTTCTTCATCATCGCGGCCTCCACGACCTTCGCCCAGATCCTGGCGTTCTCGGGTGCCACCGACGGCGCGCTGGCCGAGATCGCCAGGTACGAGTTCACGCCGCTTGTCTCCGTGTTCGTGATGATCGCGATCCTGCTCGTCCTCGGCTGCTTCATGGACCAGATCAGCATGATGCTTCTCACCTTTCCGTTTTTCATGCCGCTGGCCAATGCGCTCAATATGGACCTGGTCTGGCTGGGCGTGATCCTCCTGATCTCGCTGCAGATCGGCCTGCTGACGCCGCCCTTCGGCCTCCTGCTGTTCGTCATGAAGGGCGTCGCGCCGCCCGAGATCACGATGCGGCAGGTCTGGGCGGCCGCCTTTCCCTATACGGTCATCGTCTTCGGCGTGCTGATGCTCGTCATGTTCGTGCCGTCGGTCGCCACTTTGCTCACGGGAGCGATGCGATGACCGACCCTGCTGCAATCGAAGCAGCCCGTCTGCTGGTGGCTGGCCGTCGCGCGCACAAGCCGGTGCCTGGGCTGCCGCAGGTGCGGACGTTCGACGATGCCTATGCCGTGCAAGCCGCGTTCCGCCCGCTGTGGGGCGATACCGTCGTCGGCCGCAAGGTCGGCTGCTCGTCGGAGCAATCGCAGCGGCTCGTCAATTCGCCGGGGCCGATCGCCGGGGTCCTGTTCCGGGAGGCGCTGTGGCAGCAACCGGCGACGATCCCTGCCGCCCGCTTCTTCGTCGCCGGCGTCGAAGCGGAGTTCGGCTTTCGACTGGGCGGCGACCTGCCCGCGCGATCTGCGCCCTACCAGCAGAAGGAGGTGAGCGCAGCCGTCGACGCCGTCGTGCCGCTCATCGAGATCTGCGACACGCGCCTCTCCGAATGGCGGACACGCCGCATCGAGGAGATCACCGCCGACAATGCCTTCAATGGCGGTGTCGTGATCGGGAGCGCCTTCGAGGCATGGCACGGCCTCGATCTCGCGAGCCACCGCGTCACCTTGTCGGTCGACGGCGCGTTGAAAGGCGAGGGGACCGGCGCTTTGGTGCTCGGCCATCCGCTCAATGCGCTGACCTGGCTTGCCAACGAAGTGTCGCGTCGGGGCGAGGGCCTGCGCGCAGGCGAGTTGGTCGCCGCCGGCACCTGCACCGGGCTGCACTTCGTCTCCGCTGGCAGCACGGTCGAGGCTGATTTCGGCGCGGCGTTAGGGAAAGTGACCATTCACTTCGGCGCATGAGCGCTGGCGCGGCTTCTGGCTTGTTCGGTGGTCTTTGCGAGGTTGACGTTTACGTAAAGGTAAACTACACCCCGAGCGCTGGCGGACCTGCCGGCAACGGCCCAAAGTCCAACCAAGAAGACGATCGATCGACCTTGTGGAGGAGCGCTCAGTGACAGCGTTGGCAGCCCATTACACGCCCGAACACCAGATGTTCCGCGACACCTGCCGGCGCTTTTTCGAGAAAGAGGTCACGCCCTTCCATATGAAATGGGAGGAAGAGGGCATTGTCCCGCGCGAGCTGTGGCGCAAGGCCGGCGAGCAGGGCCTTTTAGGCATGACGATGCCCGAGGAGTACGGCGGCGCCGGCGCCGACTTTCTCTACAGCGCGATCCTGATCGAGGAGCAGGGCCGGGCGCTCGCTTCGGGTCCGGCCTTCTCGCTGCACAACGATATCGTCGTTCCCTACCTGCTGCACTACGGAACGGAAGAGCAGAAGAAGAAGTGGATCCCCAAAGCCTGCTCGGGTGAGCTGGTCACCGCCATCGCCATGACCGAGCCCGGCACGGGCTCGGACCTGCAGGCGGTCAAGACCAACGCGGTGATGGACGGCAATCACTGGGTGATCAACGGCTCGAAGACCTTCATCAGCAACGGCCAGCTCGCCGACCTGGTGATCGTCGTCGCCAAGACCGATCCCAAGCTCGGCGCCAAGGGCACCTCGCTGATCGCCGTCGAGACCAAGACGGAAGGCTTCAAGCGCGGCCGCAATCTCGAGAAGATCGGCATGAAGGCGCAGGACACGTCGGAGCTGTTCTTCGACAACGTCCGTGTGCCGGCCGACCACCTGCTGGGCGGCTCCGGCATGGGCTTCATCCAGCTGATGCAGCAGCTGCCGCAGGAGCGGCTGGTGATCGCCATCCAGGCGATCGCCGCGATCGAGGCGGCGATGGAGCACACGCTGGCTTACGTCAAGGACCGCAAGGCCTTCGGCAAGCCGGTCATCGATTTCCAGAACACCCGCTTCAAGCTGGCCGAGCTCAAGACCAAGGCGCTGGTGGCGCGGGTGTTCGTCGACGATTGCGTCGCCAAGCACCTCGAGGGCGAGCTCGACGTCGCCACCGCGGCGATGGCGAAGTACTACACGACCGACCTGCAGTGCGAGCTGATCGACCAGTGCCTGCAATTCTTCGGCGGCTACGGCTATATGTGGGAATACCCGATCGCGCGCCTCTACGCCGATGCGCGCGTGCAGAAGATCTACGGCGGCACCAACGAGATCATGAAAGAGCTCATCGGCCGCACGCTCTAGCAGGGCCATTCGAATAGGAGACCGACCATGACCGACGCATTCATCTACGACGCCGTCCGCACCCCGCGCGGCAAGGGCCGCAAGGACGGCTCGCTGCACGAAGTGACCCCGGTGCGGCTGGCCGTCACCGCCCTGCAGGCGATCCGCGACCGCAACAAGCTCGACACCCACCTGGTCGACGACATCGTGCTGGGCTGCGTCATGCCGATCGGCGAGCAAGGCGCGGACATCGCCCGTACCGCCTCGGTCGTCGCGGGCTATGCCGAGACGGTGTCGGGCGTGCAGGTCAACCGCTTCTGCGCCTCGGGCCTCGAAGCCACCAACATGGCGGCGGCGCAGGTCATGTCGGGCCAGTCGCAGGCGGCGATCGGCGGCGGCGTCGAATCGATGTCGCGCGTGCCCATGGGCTCCGATGGCGGCGCCTGGCCGACCGATCCGGCGGTCGCCATGCCGATGTACTTCGTGCCGCAGGGCGTCTCGGCCGACCTGATCGCCACCAAGTACGGCCTCAGCCGCGACGACGTCGACGCCTATGCCGTCGAATCGCAGAAGCGCGCCAAGCACGCCTGGGACAACGGCTACTTCAAGAAGTCGATCGTGCCGGTGAAGGACCAGAACGGCATCGAGCTGCTGGCCCATGACGAGCTGATGCGGCCGCAGACGACGATGCAGACCCTGGCCGCGCTCGAGCCCAGCTTCAAGATGCAAGGCGAGATGATGCCGGGCTTCAACGCGGTGGCGCAGCAGCGCTATCCCGAGGTCGAGAAGATCAACCACGTCCACCATGCCGGCAACTCGTCGGGCATCGTCGACGGCGCGGCCGCCATCCTGATCGGCACCAAGGAGTTCGGCGAGAAGGCCGGGCTGAAGCCGCGCGCCAAGATCCGCTCCTTCGCCTCGATCGGCTCGGAGCCGGCGATCATGCTGACGGGCCCCGCGCCGGCGTCCGAGAAGGCGCTGAAGCGCGCCGGCATGAGCGTGAAGGACATCGATCTCTGGGAGCTGAACGAGGCCTTCGCTGCCGTCGTGCTGCGCTACCTCCAGATCCTCAAGATGCCGCACGACAAGATCAACGTGAACGGCGGCGCCATCGCCATGGGCCATCCGCTGGGCGCCACCGGCGCCATGATCCTGGGGACCCTGCTCGATGAGATGGAGCGGCGCAATCTTTCGACCGGCCTCGCCACGCTCTGCGTCGGCGCCGGCATGGGCACCGCGACGATCATCGAGCGCGTCTGATCATCGGAGCGCGGACCTCCAGGTCCGCCTCAAGAGTCATGAGCGGACCAGGAGGTCCGCGCTCCAAGAGGAATAGAACCATGATCAACTACAACGTCGACAGCGACGGCATTGCCACCATCACCTGGGACATGCCGGGCCGCACCATGAACGTGCTCAACGAGGCCTCGCTGACGGCCTATACCGGCGCGCTCGAACAGGCTCTCAAGGACGACAAGGTCAAGGGCATCATCCTGACCTCGGCCAAGGCCGATTTCATCGCCGGCGCCGATCTCGAGATGCTGCTGGGCACCGACACGTCGGATGCCGCCAAGCTGATGGACCAGTTCAGCCAGCTGCAGAAGATCTTTCGCCGCCAGGAGACCGGCGGCAAGCCGGTGGTGGCTGCGATCAACGGCACGGCGCTGGGCGGCGGCTTCGAGATCTGCCTCGCCTGCCACTATCGCATCGCCGCGGCCAACCCGAAGGCCAAGGTCGGCCAGCCCGAGGTCAAGATCGGCCTGCTGCCGGGCGGCGGCGGCACGCAGCGCATCCCGCGCCTTATCGGCGTGATGAACGCGGCGCCCATCCTGCTCGAGGGCAAGGACCTCACGGTCGATGCCGCCAAGGGCCTGGGCCTGATCCACGACGTCGTGCCGGCCAACGAGCTTCTGGCCAAGGCCAAGGCGTGGCTGATGGCGGCGCCGACCGAGCAGGTCGTGCCCGAGTATGCCGGCAAGGGCGCCAAGCCGATCGACGGCCGCGCCGTGCAGCCGTGGGACCGCAAGGGCTTCAAGACCCCGGGCTTCCCGGGCGGCGCGGTGTGGAGCCCGCCGGGCGTGCAGACCTTCATCGGCGGCAACGCCATGATCGCCGGCAAGACCAACGGCGTCTATCCCGCGCCCAAGGCGATCATGAGCTGCGTCTACGAAGGCCTGCAGCTGCCGTTCGACTCGGGGCTGCGCGTAGAAACCCGCTACTTCGTCTCGCTGCTGCGCAATCCAGTCGCCAAGAGCATGATCCGCACGCTGTTCTTCGGCCTGCAGGAAGCAAACAAGCTCGCGCGGCGGCCCAAGGGCGTGCCCAAGCAGGAGTACAAGAAGATCGGCATCCTGGGCGCCGGCCTGATGGGCTCGGGCATCGCCACCGTTTCGGTGCAGGCGGGGCTCGACATCGTCCTGATCGATCGCGACCAGGCTGCGGCCGACAAGGGCAAGGCCCATATCGCTTCGGAGCTCGACAAGCTCGTAAAGCGCGGCCGGCTCGACCAGGCCAAACGCGATGCGCTGCTGGCGAAGGTCACGGCGACGCCGGACTTCGGGGCGCTGAAGGACGTCCAGATCGTGATCGAGGCGGTGTTCGAGAACCGCGAGGTCAAAGCCGAGGCGACCAAGAAGGCCGAGGCGGCGCTGCCGAAGGAAGCGGTGTTCGCCTCCAACACCTCGACCCTGCCGATCACCGGTCTCGCCGAGGCCTCGCAGCGGCCCGAGCACTTCATCGGTCTGCACTTCTTCTCGCCGGTCGAGAAAATGCCGCTGGTCGAGATCATCGTCGGCAAGAAGACCTCACAGGAGACCCTGGCCCGTGCCATGGACTTCGTGCAGAAGATCCGCAAGACGCCGATCGTGGTGAACGACAGCCGCGGCTTCTTCACGTCGCGCGTGTGCGGGGCCTTCATCAGCGAGGGCCATCGCCTGCTGAAGGAGGGCGTGCCTGCCGCCATGATCGAGAACTGCGCCCGCTTCGCCGGCATGCCGGTGGGCCCGTTGGCGCTGAATGACGAGGTCGCGATCGACCTCAGCTGGAAGATCATGGACCAGACGCGGCGCGACGCCGAGGCGGCCGGGCAGAAGTTCGAGGGCTCGGGCACCGAGGACATCCTGGAGCTGATGGTGAAGAAGCTCGAGCGCTTCGGCCGCAAGAACGGCAAGGGCTTCTACGAGTATCCGGCCGACGGCAAGAAGCGGCTGTGGCCCGACCTCGCCAAGCACTTCCCGCCCGATCCCAAGCTGCTCTACGGCGAGGGCGAGGACAAGCGCGCCAAGGAGGACGAGATCAAGAAGCGTCTTCTCTACGTTCAGGCCGTCGACACCGTGCGCTGCCTGGAGGCGAACGTGCTCACCGCACCGCAGGACGGCGATGTCGGCTCGATCATGGGTCTCGGCTTCGCACCGCAGACCGGCGGCGCCGTCAGCCTGATCGACCAGGTCGGCGTGAAGCAGTTCGTCGCCGAGTGCGACCAGTTCGCCAAGAAGTACGGCCCGCAGTTCGAGGTGCCCAAGCTGCTGCGCGACATGGCGGCCAAGGGCCAGAGCTTCTACGGCAACTACCACCCCGCGAAAGCGGCGTAATGCGAAGTGCCGCGTCCTTTGCTTTTTTGTCGTCCTGAGCGTAAGCGAAGGACCTCATCGCCGCTTGCCGCCGGCATGAGATCCTTCGCTTCGCTCAGGATGACGGAGAGCTAAATGAACGACAAGGAAATCGCCGCACTCGCCGACCGCATCGCCGAGGGCCGGCGCAGCCGCAAGGTGATGGATATTGCCGCCGACACGGCGACCCTCAGCGAGGCCGATTCCTACAAGGTCCAGTTCGCCGTCCACGACCGGCTGACCGCCGACGGCAAGGACGCGATGGCCGGCTGGAAGGTGGCGTTGACGCTGCCCTCGCAGTACGAGCCGATGAAGCTTTCAGGTCCAGTGTTCGCCGGCATCTACAAGAGCGGCGTGCGGCCCTCGGGCACGGTCTTCGAGAAGGGCTGGCCGATCAAGGCCGGCATCGAATGCGAGATGGTGGCGCGCATTTCCAAGGACGCGACGGCAGGCGGCTATACCGCCGACAGCATCAAGGCCCACGTCGCGAGCTTCCATTGCGGCGCCGAGGTCGTCGAGAACCGCTACGCCGATGTCACGAAGGTCAGTGGGCCCGGCCGCATCGCCGACGACGTGCTGCAGGCGGCCTGCATCGTCGGCACCGAGGTGAAGGACTGGCAGAAGGTCGACTTCGCCGGCCTGAAGGGCCGCTCGGAGTTCGAGGGCAAGGAGATCGGCGCCGGCCCCGGCACCAATGTGATGGGCAGCGCCCTGATCTCCCTGGCGTGGCTCGCCAACAAGCTTCTGGAGCACGGCAAGCACCTGAAGGCGGGCGACGTGATCCTTACAGGCTCGGTACATCCGCCGGTGTTCCTGCCCGGTCCGGGCAAGGCCAAGACGGAGTTCGTCGGCCTGGGCGGCACTGAGATCACGGTGAAGTAGCGCCAAGCGTTCAGTCGGGCCGAGGCGTCGACAGCCACCTCCAGGCGAAGCCTCATGGACAGCCGATCCGGGGCAGCGGACGCTGCGGATCGCTGAAGTTGTTGCGCCGACAGGTCAGCCGTCCCATCTCGTCGCCCGTCGGCCCATGTGGCTGAACCTGCAGCGTGCGGGTGAGGCTGCTTTTCGCGACGTCCAGGGCGGCAAAGAAGGTGCCCAGGCCCAACGCGGCCATCACCAACGCCATCGCCACCAACGGCCAGATCCTCATCGCGCTCTCCCGCCCGGCGGGAGCCGGCACCGGCCCCGCTCGTTCGGAAGACGGACCGAGCATGGGCGCCGTTACGGGGGCGCTTGCGATTTCCATGGCTTACCTCGTCAGAAGCAGTCGGTATTGGCGGCGACGACCCGGTTTTCGGCGTCCACGGTGAAGGTCTTGTGGCAGGCGGGCTGCCCCTTGGCGCGCTTCTCCTTGTAGGTGAGGACCCGGACGCCGCCACCGGCCTTGGCCTTGCGATCGGGCGCTCCCCAGGCCGAGAGAAGACGTGTATCGGTCGTGCCGACCCAGGCGTTCATCCTGTCCTGCGTCGTCTCGCAGGCGCCCAGGCCGAGCAGCAGCAGAGCAGACAGGGTCTTGATCGCGGTCGCGGATTTCATCGTCTCCCCCTTGAAAAGGTTCTGCTTGGGAGACGGCGTCCGACGCCTGGTCGTTACAGGCCTTGTTGACGAATGTGCCGGGAATGCCTATCACTTAACCATAAGGTTAAGTGAAGGGGCAGCCGATGACCTGTTCAATCGTGACGGTCGACCGTCAGCTCACGGCCGTCGTGAGGGCGCAGGTGCCGTTTTCCGACATTCCCGTCGCGCAGCGCTCGGCGCGCGCCAAGATCGACGCCGCGCTGCCGACCCTGGGGGCCGGGCTGCTCGGCCGACCCCTGACACGCTTCCGCACGCCGGCGAAGGACATGCTCGACATGGAGATCGGCACCATCGTCGGCCGCAGCTTCGCGAGCCGTGGCGAGGTCGTGCCGTCGGAGCTGCCAGCCGGCCGGGCCGCGCATTTCCAGCTCAAGGGCCCGTTCGACGGCATGCCGGGCGCCTGGCAGACGCTGTTCGCCTGGTGCCAGGCCGAGAAGCTCGAGCTCGCCGGCATGAACTGGGAGATCTACATGCCGTGGGAGGGCGTGGATCCCGCCAAGCTCGAGACCGATCTCTACACGCTGCTGGCCTGACCTCAGGGCCACTTCTGTTTCGGGACGCGCGGCAGGCGAGGCACGCTCGGAAGCTTCGGCACGCTCGGCAGCCTGGGCAGACCGTAGCCCGCGTAATGGGCTCCGGTCGCCGTGGCCTGCGATGTCCCGCTGCCGGCGGATGTCTTGCACTCTGCGGTGCTGGCAAAGCCGACGACCACGGCCACGATTGCGCAAACTGCTTTCATCGGTGTCTTCCCTTTCGATTCGAGCCGGCAGTCTTGCCGGTCCAATCCGAAGACGAAGGCCGGGAGGCCCCCGTTACACGCCATCACGCTCGGGTCGTGGCCTCAGAGCTTTTCAACCCCCGCACGGGCGCAATCCTCGTCTTCCTGCGCAGTCCCGCCGCCGACGCCGCAGGCACCGATCAGGACACCGTCGCGGAAGATCGGCACGGCGCCCTGGCCGTAGAACATGTGGTTGCCTTCGGCCGCGGCGATGCCGCGCAGGGTCGGATGGTCGGCCCGTGGCGTCAGCTCGCCACTGGGGCGGCCGAAGGCGGCCGAGGCCATCGCCTTGCCCTGGCTGCCGAAGGAGCCGGCCCACATGGCGCCATCCATGCGCTGGAAGGCGAGGAGCCGTCCGCCGGCGTCGCACACGGCGATATTCATCCTGGCGCCGATCTGGTTCGCCTTGTCGATGGCGCCGGCGATGATGCGATTTGCATCCGCGAGAGTGAGGGTCACGAGGTCGATCCTTTCAAGTCGGGAATTCACCAGGACGCTGGGGCCGTCGAGCGGCGGGAGACATGCGGGTGGGAACGCTACACGCGCTCGAGGATCGACAGGCCTCGGTTGCGATCGATCAGGTATATCAGGCCTCGATGGTCGACGTAGACGTCGTTGCTGCAGACGCGCTGGGCCCCTGCCGGCACGTCGGGCATCCACCAGGCGGCCTGCTTCATCGAAAGCGGATTGGCGATGTCGATCACCCTGAGCCCGTTGGCGAACCAGGCGGCGGGGACCTCGTTGCCGACGATGGTTTCGACGGGCTGATGGCAGGCCGTCATCAAGGGCGTCTCGATGCCGACCAGTTCTGGCAGCTGGAAGCAGCCGACCGGCACCGGCCTGGTCTCGTCGGTGATGTTCACCATCCAGAGCGCCGCCGGCAGCTCCGGCGAGAGTTGGGGATCCAGCGGCTGCACGTGCTCGTCCGCGACCAGCATCCAGCGATGGCCGGCGATCGGCACGTCGATCGGGACGAGGCTGTGCGTCGGCCAGCCGAACGGCGGGCTCCAGTCGAGGTGGGAGATCAGCTTCGGCTTGCTCATGTCGCTGATGTCGAGAATGACGCCGCCGCCGTACCAGTAGCTGACATACAGGCGATCGCCGCGGCGGATCGGATGGTGGCAGCGGTGGTTCTTCGCCTTCCAGCCCGGTGTCTCGCCGCCGGCGGTCCACTGCCCTTCCATCCACCAGCGGCCGACCTCCTCGGGCCGGGTCGGATCCTTCAAGTCGAGGATCATGACGATGGTGCCGACATAGCCCTCCTGCTCCGTCGAGATGTAGGCGTAGCGGCCATCGAAGGTGAAACGGTGCACGCCCATGCCGGCGCACTGCCAATGGCAGATGTCGCGCGGGTTGCCCGGTCGGCTGACGTCGAAGATTCGCAAGCCCACGAAATCGCCGGCCGGTTTCTCGCCGCGCGTGCGCTCGCGGTTCACCACCATGACATCGTTGGCCACGCGTACCTTGTGCGAATGCAGCCCCGGCGGAATGTCGATCGACGCGACGATCCTCGGATGCGCCGGATCTGCCACGTCGATGACGGAAGTCCCGTGCGGCGGCTGCATGTGCCCGACATAGGCGTAGTTGCCGTCCACGACGACCTGCCCGCCGCCGGCGATATCGATCCAGGCGACCTCGCGAATGCCGGAACCCTGACCCATGGAGCTCCTCCCTTCAGTCCTCAAGCTCAGGACTTTGCGGAACTGCCGTATGAAAACATTGCTGCGTCTTGCGCGGCAAGCAGCATTGCCGACCACGACCGCCCCGACATCCGGGGTCGCTCAGCCCGCAGCCGCGGCGTGAGGGCCCGTCAGTCCGCCGCCTTCTGGTCGAGGAAGCTGAGCGTGCCGTCGCTGCGCTCGCCCTTGAGGTAGCGGAAGGTTCCCGCGCCGGTGGCGAGAAGGTCGCCCTTCTGGTCGTAGATCTCGGTCTCGGCGGCGAAGGTGCTCTGGCTGGTGGACGGTCGCCAGGCGCCGAAGATCGTGAGCTGGTCGCCCTCGCGCGCTGCCTTGATGAACTGCGTCGTGAAGGCGAGGGTGACGCTGAGCCGCCGCGCCGTCGCCGTCTCGTTGAAGGTGCAGGCAAAGCCGCTCGCCGAATCGAGCAGGGTCATCAGCACGCCGCCATGCAACAGGCCGTTGGCGTTGCAGAGTTCGGGGCGGACTCCCAGCGTCATCTCGACGAAGCCCGGCCGCCAAGCCACGACCTCGTGGCCGATCAGTCCGTTGAAACCGCGGAACTCATAAGCGGCGACCGGCCGCGCATCGGCCGGTCGTTGGATAGGCATACGCTCTACTCAGGCAGGAGGAGAG
>JAEWIV010000340.1 GCA_023386865.1 Pseudomonadota bacterium | reverse complement strand
GTCTGAAGGTGACGAACTGAACGACGTCCTGAGAATCGAAGTGCGGCAGATAGTTACGTGACTGCCAGCCCTGGTGGACCATGCACCAACGCTATCCCATGCAAGCCATGACGCGCCACTGGAGTGGCGCGCCCCCAGCGCACCCTCAGCGTGGCAGAGTCGGTCGGGAGGGTTGGCGGCCGCCGTGGTTGGCGGACCATTGCTCGGGCGCCTCGAGGAAGGCGCGCGTCTCGGCGAGGCCTTTCTCGTCGAAGTACTTGTACTTCGAGGCCGCTTCCAGCGCGTCCCACCAGGTGGCGAGCGCATGCAGCTTGACGCCGCCCGCCGCCAGCATCTCCACGCTCTGGGGGAAGATGCCGTAGTGGAAGATCACGAAGCAGTCGGTGACCCTGGCCTCCGCCTTCTTCAGCGCCTCGATGAACACCAGCTTGCTGCCGCCGTCGGTGGCGAGATCCTCGACCAGCAGCACGCGCTTGCCGGGCTTGAGGTCGCCTTCGATCTGGGCCATTCGGCCGAAACCCTTCGGCTGCTTCCGAACGTAGATCATCGGCTTCTTGGCCAGCGCCGCGAGGAATGCCGCGAACGGAATGCCGGCGGTTTCGCCGCCCGCCACCACGTCGATCTTGTTCCAGCCGATGTCGCGGTCGATCGCCCGCAGCGCATGGCCCATGATCTTGGCCCGCGCCTCGGGGTAGGAGATCAGCTTGCGGCAGTCGATATAGACCGGGCTCGCCCGGCCCGAGGTGAAGATATATGGATTGTCGGGGCGACAGTGGATCGCCTCGATCTCGAGCAGCAGGCGCGCGGTGTCCCGCGCTTCGGTCGTGCCGCTGGCTCGAGCCGAATTCGCCTTTCCGTTCAACTTGTTGGCCGCCTTGTGTAGAGGGGCAGCGGCCGACGCCCTGGCTTTCTTCCTCGTCGCCATCTGCTGCCTTTCCCCCCGATAGGCTTGCGACAAAATGACGGCCGTGTGTTTAGCGTTCCGACAGGAGACCGGCAAGGGCGACGGCGTTTCACACCTTCGGAACTTGGTCGGTTTCTTTGGAATACCTACTAAAGGGTAGGCGCCAGCCCCGGTAGAGCGACATCAGCCGCAGGAAGAGGCAGAGGCCGGCACCGAACGCCATGACGGGTGCGGGCGGCAGGCCGAGGGTGACGCCGAGCGCGATCGAGCCCGCGCCGGCAAAGGCCGCCACGGCATAGAGCTCGGCGCGCAGCACGGTCGGGATCTCGAGCGTCAGCACGTCGCGCGCCACGCCGCCACCGATGCAGGTGACCATGCCGAGCACGGCTGCCACGAATGGATTAAGACCGTAGGCCAGCGCCTTCTCGGTGCCGGTCACGGCGAACAGGCAGAGGCCTGCGGCGTCGAACAGCTGAACCGGTGTCTTGAGCCGGGCAATTTGTGCAGACGCCAGGAAGCCGACCAGGCCGGCGGCGATGGTGACCGCGAAGTACCGCCAGTGCGCGATCGCCGCGGGCGGCACGGCGCCGATCAGGAGGTCCCGGGAGATGCCCCCGGCAACGCCCGCGGCCCAAGCGACGACCAGCACGCCGAACAGGTCGAGCCGCTTGCGCACGCCCTGGGTGGCGCCGCTGATCGCGAACACGAAGGTGGCGCCGAGGTCGAGCGCATCGAACAGCATGACTGAAGACTACACCGATTGCGCCGCCGCTCCGAAGTGGCACAGTGAGAACATGGCGACGGGCAGCTACCGGCACTGGCGGATCTCTCGCTTCATCAACGGCCGCAAACGCCTGCTGGCGTCGACGCTTGCCGGCCTGGTCCTACTGGCGCTGCTGCCGGATGATTTCGGGGTATCGACGCGCTTCATCCTCGCCTGGGACCTGACGGCGCTGCTCTACGTCACCCTGATCATGTGGATGATCCGTGGGTCGACGGTCGACGACTGCCATGACCATGCCGCGCTCAACGACGAGGGCGACTGGGCGATCCTGCTGCTGGTGATCGCCAGCGTGGCGGTCAGCTTCATCTGCATCGCGGTCGAGCTGCCGGCGCTGAAGTCGCCGCACAGATCGCTGTGGCTCGGCGTCTTCATCACCGGCCTGACGGTGGCGCTGTCGTGGGCCTTCACCCATACCGTCTTCACGCTGCACTATGCCAACGTCTACTACCGGCCCGACGAGGACGGCCCGGGCGGACTGCTCTTCCCCGGCGAGCGCGAGCCCGACTATCGGGATTTCCTCTACTATTCCTTCGTCATCGGCTGCGCCTCGCAGACCGCCGACGTGGCCACGGTGTCGCGCGCCATGCGGCACCTCACCATGGTACACGGCATCGTGTCCTTTGCCTTCAACACCGCCATCCTGGCGCTGACCATCAACGTCGGCGCGAGCCTGCTGTCCTGACCGTGCCGCGCACCCGGCCGAGCGGCCTGATCGCGCTGGCGTGCTTCGTGGCGCTTTGCCTCGCCATCGGCGCACTCGGCGCGGCCGTCGTCGCGACCAGCGTCGACACCTGGTACGCCGAGCTGACGAAGCCTGCCTTCACGCCGCCCGACCGGGTGTTCGGCCCGGTTTGGACGGTGCTTTACGTGCTGATGGCGGTTGCCGCCTGGCGCGTGTGGCGCGTCACCGATCGCGACACCAGGCGCGGGCCGCTCACGCTGTTCGCCCTGCAGCTGGCGCTGACCCTCGGGTGGACGGTCGTGTTCTTCGGCCTGCAGAAGATCGGGGCCGCGTTGGCGACCATCGTCGTGCTCGATGTCGGCGTGGTGGTGACGACGCTCGCCTTTCGCCCGATCGACCGCTGGGCGGGGCTGCTGATGCTGCCCTATCTCGCCTGGGTGGCGTTCGCCACGGTGCTCAACATCGCGATCTGGCGGCTCAATCCGACGGCCTAACTAATGCTCGTCGTGACGGTGATGGGCCGGATCGTGCCGGCTCATGCCCGCGCCGTCGTCGGCCTTGAGCTCCATGAACACGACCGACGACAGGATCGTCAGCGCACCCAGCACCAGGAAGGCCTGCTGAACGCCGTGCACGATCGCGGCGGGATGCGAATGCAGCTCAGGCGGCACGAAGATGGCGGCGACCAGCGCCGCGCCGGCGACGCCGAAGCTGATGGCGAGCTGCTGGCCGGTGGCGGCAATCGTGCTGGCGGCGCTGGTCTGCGCCGCGGAGACGTCGGCGTAAACCAGCGTGTTCATGCTGGTGTATTGCATGGACGTGAAGAAGCCCAGGACGAAGGCCTGGCCGACGATCTGCCAGATCGGCGTGTGCATGCCCACGGTCGAGAACGACATGATCATCAGGCCGACCACGATGGTGTTGCCGACCAGCACGTTGCGATAGCCCAGCCGCGCCAGGATCGCCGGCATGAAGGCCTTCAGCCCGATCGAGGCGACCGCCTGCGGCAGCACCAGGAGGCCCGAGGCGACGGGCGAGAAGCCGAGCCCGATCTGATAGAGCAGCGGGAACAGGAACGGGATACCCCCCAATCCCAGCCGCGTGAAGAACCCGCCGCTCACCGCGGCGCGAAAACTGCGCAGCCGGAAAAGAGCGAGATCGAGCAGGGGGTGAGGCGCCAGCCCGGCGCGGATACCGTAGCCCGCCAGCAGCGCCGCCGCGATCGCCAGCATCACCGCGATCGCGGCCGCTCCGTGCGTATGATCGCCGAACACTTCCAATACGTAGGACAGGAGCCCGATGCCGCCGCCGAACAGCAACAGTCCCGCGACGTCGAGGCCGGGGACCCGCGGTTCGCGGTAGTCCGGCAGATAGCGCCGCACGAAGTAGAGGCCGAGCAGGCCAACGGGCACGTTGACGTAGAACACGCCGCGCCAATCCAGATAGGTGACGATCAGTCCGCCGGCCACCGGCCCGACCATCGGGCCGACCAGGCTCGGGATGGCGACGAAGCTCATTACGCGCACCAGCTCGGCCTTGCCGAAGGCGCGGGCGAGCGTCATGCGGCCGACCGGCATCATCATGGCGCCGCCCATGCCCTGTACGACGCGGCAGGCCACCAGCATCTCGAGGCTGGTCGCGAGGCCACACAGCACCGAGCCCAGGGTGAAAAGACCGATTGCGCCCGCGAATACCCGGCGCGTGCCGTAGCGGTCGGCCATCCAGCCGCTGATCGGGATGAACACCGCGAGGCTCAGCGTATAGCTCGCCAGCACCGACTTCACGTTGAGCGGCGTCACCTCCATCGACTGCGCGATCGCCGGCACAGCGGTGTTGAGGATCGTGGTGTCGAGCGCCTGCATGAAGAAGGCGACCGCGACCAGCCAGGGCAGGAGACGCTGAATGGAGTCGTCGGACTCTCCGGTTGCCGTCGCCATCGTCAGTCGTCCGGCCGGAACGGATCGTAGCCCGCGAACAGCGCGGCCAGCATCGCCGGGATCAGGGGCTTGCCGCCTTCGCCGTTGGTCATCAACGCCAGGCCGAAGCTTGCGTCGGCAGCGAACACCAGGATCGACCGGAAGCCGGCATTGACGCCGTAGTGGTAGAGGTAGGGCGGCTTGCTCCCGCGCGGATAGACAAAGACGCCGAGCCCGGTCGGTCCGCTGGCCACCCGGGTCGCCATCTGTTCGGCCGTCGTCCGCTTCAAGAGCCCGCCACGCTGCCAGCTCGCGGCGATCGCCAACGCCAGCCGCGCCAGGTCGGAGGCCGTGCTCCACAGCCCGGCCGCACCGAGCTCCGGATAGACGTGCCAGCGGCCGGCCAGCGGATTGCCCTCGAGATCGTAGGCCGTTGCCGCATTGCTTTCCGTGGCCGGGAGCGGCTGGAAGAAGCCGCTGCGGCTCATCCCCGTCGGCGCCAGCACCAGCTCTCCTGCCAGCGCGTCATAGGCCTTGCCGGCGACGTCCATCAGCAGCCGCTGCAGCACCATGGTGCCGCCGCCGGAGTAGCGGAACGCTTCCCCCGGCGGCCAGCCTACGCGGACGGGCCCGGTATTGGCGGGCGGCAAGCCGTCGAGGATCTCGGCGAGCGACGGCAGCCGCGCACCGGAGACATATCCTGGAAAGCCCGGGACCGTCGTGCCGCCGCGATGGCTGAGCAGCAGGCGCGGCGTGACGCGCTCCGCACCCGGTCCGGGCAATGTCCAGGACCGCAGCATTTCGTTGACCCGCGTGTCGAGGCCGATGCGGCCTTCTTCGACCAGGCGCATGACGGTGACGCCGGTCACGACCTTGCTTATGGAGGCGGCCTCGAAAAGGGTCTGCGGATCGGCGCCGATGGCGATGCGCTCGGCGATCTCTCCATTGCGGATCACCGTGAGACCTGCGCTGGGCACGCGATGCCGCCGCATCAGGTCGGTCAGAACCTTCTCGATCGACGAATCGCCCTGGGCGAACGACGTCGAGGCCGCCAGGCTTGCTGAACCTGCGGCCAGGAGGACGCGTCGCTTGAGCATGGCGCCACTCTGCCCATGCGCCCTGCGGAGAGGCAATCACCTTTTGGCGGTCTTTCCTGCTATGGAGAGATCGCGGGAGAGGGGAAGGCACATGCAACGTCGGTCGTTCATCGTCGGCGCGTTCGCGACTTCGCTGCAGCGCGTCGCACCTTCATGGGCGCAAGGCGATCCCTTGCCATCATGGAACGAGGGACCAGCCAGGCAATCGATCGTCGAGTTCGTGACGCGGACCACGACGGCGGGCAGCGGCGACTGGGTGCCCGTCCCCGAGCGCATCGCCACCTTCGACAACGACGGCACGCTGTGGACCGAGCAGCCGATCTACGTCCAGACCGCCTTTGCGCTCGACCGTGTGAAGGCGATGGCGGCCCGCCATCCCGAGTGGAGAGCGATCGAGCCGTTCCGCTCCATCCTGGCCGACGATCGTGTGCAACTCGCCCAGCTCGGCGAGAGGGCGCTGCTCGAGGCCGTCGCGGTGACGCATGCCGGCGTCGCCACGGACGAGTTCCGCAAGGTCGTGCTCGACTGGTTGGCGACGGCTCGCCATCCGCGCTTCAGGCGCCCCTACACCGATCTGGTCTACCAGCCGATGCTCGAGCTGTTGGCCTATCTGCGCGCCAACCAGTTCAAGACGTTCATCGTCTCAGGCGGCGGCATCGAGTTCATGCGGCCGTGGACGGAGCGGGTCTACGGCATCCCACCGGAGCAGGTGGTGGGTTCGTCCGGCATCACCAGGTACGTCATGGCCGCGCCAGACCGGCCGCTGCTGATGAAGGAGGCCAAGGTGGAATTCATCGACGACGGGCCGGGCAAGGCCGAGGGCATCAACCGCTTCATCGGCCGCAGGCCGGTCCTGGCCTTCGGCAATTCCGACGGCGATCAGCAGATGCTCGAATGGACGGCCGCCGGCGGCGGCGCGCGCTTCATGGGCCTGGTGCATCACACGGACGCCACCCGGGAATATGCCTACGACCGCGACTCGCCGGTCGGCCGTCTCGACAAGGCGTGGGACGAGGCCGTGCGGCGCAAGTGGACGATCGTCGACATGAAGCGGGACTGGAGGGTGATCTATCCATTCGAATTGAGATGACGAGGATCGGCATCGAGAACGGGGACGGCGATAGATGATGAAGCTGCGGGTTGCCATCGGCGTGCTGGCGTTGTGTGCGTCCGGCCGCGAGGTGCCGGCTCAGGTCCAGCCGCGGCAACTCGCCAACCCGGCGTCGCAGAACTGCACCGCGCTGGGTGGCACGCTCTCGATCGAGCGTCGGCCTGACGGCGGCGAGTACGGTGTCTGCGTGTTCGCCGACAATTACCAGTGCGAGGAGTGGGCGCTGTTCCGCGGCGAGTGCCCGAGGAACGGGTTGCGCGTCACGGGTTACGTCAGCGCGGCCGGGCGCTACTGCGCCATCACCGGCGGCCGCTACGCGGTGGTGACGGAGGGCGTTGCCGGGGAGGTCGGCGTCTGCTTGCTGCCCGGCGGCAAGACGTGCGACGCGGCGGCTTACTACGCCGGTACCTGCCGTCGGTGAGCGGTCACTTGTACGGCGGATCGTTGTGGCGCGAAGCCAGGACGTGGATCAGCGAAGCGAGGCTCTTGTGCAGGGTCGCGACGCCGTCGGAGACCAGGTGTCCGGCGTCTGCGTGGAGGTGCTGGGCGAGGGCCGCCGAACGATCGTGCACGTCCTTGAAAAGGCAGCGGATGAGCGGCCGCGCGTGCTCGGGCCGTTCGGACGAATCCCACTCCAGCGCGCTCAGGAGCTCCTGCCGGACCGCATGATCGTGCGGATGGCCGAGCGCGCGCAGGCAAGCCGCATCCAGCGCCTCAGCCCGTCTGTGCAATCTGCTCAACAACGGCTGTTCCCAATGCAAGTCGACAAATCCATTGCTCTTCCCACGTCGTGCGGCAGCCACCTACGCTGTTCGGCGATCGCTTACTGTGTGAATTGCCACAGACCGCCACAGCCGGCCCTGCGAGCTTCGAACGGACCACGCTCGTTCCGGCGCAAGATCCGGCGGCGGCAACGGCAGCCCACGCAGCGGAGACCGCCGAGTTGCGGGCGAGCGCCGACTTCGAACGCGAGGATGGCGCTGGGTCTTCCTGAACGGCATCGATGCGGCCGCAGATTGCAGGTTGCCGTCAAGCAGACGCTGGCTGCGGGCGCGCGGCTGAGGAAGGTCGGCGTCGACTCCCTCGGCCGGGATGACGCGTCCAGCGCGCGCAATCCCGTCCTTTGGGCGAAAGTGGAGGTCCTGACCGACTAAGGGGGCGCGCCGTGGCGCCTGTCAGGCCGCCGCCGCCTTCTTGCGGTTGGCCTCCAGTCGCCGATCGACCAGGGCGACGCCGCGGTCGATCTCGGGATGGCTCATCCCCTTCTCGCGGGCGATGAGCTGGACCAGCTTGTCGGCGCGTTCGATGAAGGGCACGCCGTTGTTCAGTGCCCGCGCCGCCGAGGCCGGCCGAACCAGGCTCTGGGCCGCGGCGGCGTACTTCTCGAACGGCACGAGATCCTTCGGATCGGCGCCCAGCTTGACGCAGAGCTCGATGACGAAGTTGTAGACCGAGCGCGAGGTATCGATGTCGCTGTGCACGGCCTCCTGCGCGGTGCGCATGCCGTCCTCGGTGACGCAGCGATAGTTTCCGGCCAGCAGCATGGCCCACTTGGCGAGCGGCACGAATACCGAGTCGTAGACCTTGAGCTTGACCGGCAATTCGATCTTGCCCTCGGGCGTGTCGAACCGGGCCGCATCGACGTCCCTTTCGAGCTGGCTCAGGATGGCGGTCAGCTTGTCGTCCTTGAAGCGTGCGACCTTGAAATTCGTCGGCAGCGTCACCTGCAGGAAGTTGATCTTCTCCTCGGGCGGCCGGATGGCCTGCGGATCGGGGCTGTTCAGCGTGATGCGCTCGGGGTCGAAGCTGTCCCAGACGGAGGCATCGGTATAGGCGGGCTTGAGCTTGTCGCAGTCGAGGCCGGGTATCCGCCGCAGATAGGCAAGCGGCGGCATGTTCATGATCGACATACACGGCACTTTGGACTTGCCGACCGCATCCAGGAGCTGGCGCACGCCGTCCACGCGATATTGCGGTTCCTGCATGGCCAGCCCGATGAGGTCGTAGTCGGACGGGTTGACGCCCGCCACGCCTCCGGCCGTCACCTTGCCCGGCAACTTGCGCGAGTCGAGCAGCACCGGATCCTTGCGGCCGCGCACGGGGAGGCGGACCTTGAAGCCCTCCTGGTTGATGAGGTCGGCTTCGGCCGGCAGGCAGATGAGGTGGATGGAATGGCCGCCGAACAGCAATTTCGACGCCAGCAGGGAGCCGTAGGATGCCCCCAGCAGCAAGATCTTGTAAGCCATTTGCCCATCTCCCTTCACGATTTCTCCGTGCTTCTTCACTATAGCTTCCCCGGCCGGCGCACTGCCGTCAATTGTGCTGGACAACCATTTGCCGGCCTGCGCGTTGAGGGGCGATGAGTTTCCTGCGGCCGAACCACAATGTTTGGCGGATCGAACGGGCCAGCCGGGCCGCAGTCTTGATCGACGCCGCCGCCTTCTTCGAGGCGGTCCGCGGGGCCTGCCTCAAGGCCCGGCACAGCGTTTTCGTGGTGGGCTGGGACATCGACAGCCGCACCCGGCTCGTCGGCGCCGACGGCAAGCCTGTCGACGGGCTCGCCAGCGACTTCGCCGACTTCCTCAATGACCTGGTGCGGCTGCGTCCCGGTCTGCGCATCCATCTGCTGCTATGGGACTATTCGCTGCTGTACGCCGGCGAGCGCGAGCTGCTGCCGCGACTCTCGCTTGGCTGGCGCACGCCCGAGCACGTCACGCTCTGCATCGACAACTCGGTGCCCTTCGGCAGCTCGCAGCACCAGAAGATCGTGGTGGTCGACGACGCGGTGGCTTTTTCCGGCGGTCTCGATCTCACGATCCGCCGCTGGGACACGACTTCGCACTCGGCGCAGAACCACCATCGCGTCGATCCTTCCGGCCATCCTTACCGACCGTTCCATGACGTCCAGATGATGGTCGACGGTGCCGCGGCGCATGCACTGGCGCTGCTGGCCCGCGAACGCTGGTGCCGCGCCAACGGTGGCGAGCCGCGGGTCGAGCCGCATGGCGACCCCTGGCCCGACACCGTGCGCGCGGATTTCACGGACGTCGATGTCGGCATCGCCCGCACCCAGCCGCGCTATGACGGCGAGGCGGAGGTGCGCGAGGCCGAGACGCTGTTCATCGATTCGATCGATCTGGCCGAGCGTGCGATCTACATCGAGAACCAGTTTCTCAGCTCTCCCCTGATCGCCGATCGGCTGGCCGAGCGGCTTGGCCGCTGCCCGGAACTCGAGGTCGTGATCGTGGCGCCCCGGACGCACGACTCATGGGTCGAACGGCATACCATGCGCAACGGCCGGATCCGGTTCTGGCGGCGGGTTCGCGCGGCCGGCGGCGACCGCGTCCGGCTCCTCTATCCCGCGGTCGAGCAGGACGGCCGGACGACCGACACCATGATCCATTCCAAGGTCATGGTGGTCGACGACAAGTTCCTCCGCGTCGGTTCGGCCAACATGAACAATCGCTCGCTGGGCGCCGACACCGAATGCGACCTCGCCGTCGAGGGGCGAACCGACGGCGAGCGCGCTGCGATCCTGGAGATCCGCAATCGCCTGCTCGGCGAGCATTGCGGCGTCTCGGCCGCCGACGTCGCGGCATCCCTGGCGCGGCACGGCTCGCTGGTGCGCGCGGCCGACGAACTCGGCGCCGACGGCCACAAGCTCCGGCCGATCGATGACGGAGAGCCCGACGAAGGCGGCCTGTCCAGCGTCGTCGAGCGTATCGCCGATCCGCCGCGGCCGATCAGGCCGAAGCGGCTCGTGCGTCATCTGGTGGCCCGCTTGAGGCCGCTGCTCGTGGCGTTCACCTGCGTGATGGTCGTGCTCGGCATCGCGCTGGCATGGCGATACACGCCGCTTTCGGAGCTGGTGACGGCGGACAACGTGCGGGCAGTCCTGAAGAGCGTGCGCGGCGAACCGTGGGCGATCTTGATCGTCGTCCTGGTGTTCGTGTTCGCGGGTGCGATCGTCTTCCCGTTGAATATCCTGATCCTGACGACGTCGGCGGTGTTCGGGCCGTGGCTCGGCATCCTCTATGGCGGCACCGGCGCGGTCAGCAGCGGCTTGGTCATGTACCTCATCGGCGGCCGGCTCGGCCGCGAGGCGCTGTATCGCATGCTGGGCGAGCGCTGGCGGTACGGCCTCGAAGGCCTGCGCAAGCGCGGGCTGCTGGCGGTCGTGACCTTCCGCCTGCTGCCGATCGCGCCGTTCACCCTGGTCAACCTCGCGGCCGGGGCGAGCGGCATCCGTTTCGTCGATTTCCTGGTCGGGACGATGATCGGCATGCTTCCCGGCCTGGTGCTGCTCTCGGTGATGGGCGATCGCATCGTCAGGATTCTTGCCGAGCCGAGCGCCGGTGACATCGCGATCCTGATACTGTGCGTCGCCTGCCTGATCGGGCTGGCCATCGCGGCGCAGGCGTTGCTGTCGCGCAGGGGTGGCCGCGCATGACAGCGTCGGCTGACAAGACGATCCGCGTCATGACCTGGAACATCCACGGTGCCGTGGGTGGCAACCCGCGCTTCGACCTCGAGCGCGTCGTTGCGCTGGTCCAGCGGCACAGCCCCGATATCGTCGCCCTGCAGGAGATCGATTCGCGCCGCGCCCGCGCCGCGCATGTCGACGAGCCGTTCATCCTCCTGCAGAAGGCGCTGGGCAATCACGGCATCGGCGCCAAGACAGTGACGACGGCCGACGGCGAATATGGCCAGGCCCTGATAAGCCGCTGGCCGATGGCCAACACCGAGATCCACGACCTGTCGTTTCCCGAGCGTGAGCCGCGCCGGGCGATCTGCAGCGACATCCTGACCCCGGGCGGGCGGTTGCGCGTGATCGCCACGCACCTTGGCCTCAGCTTCCGCGAGCGCCATAGCCAGGCCGTCGCCCTCCTGAAAATGCTCGACAACCTGCGCACGACCACGGTCGCGCTGGGCGACTTCAACGACTGGCTCTGGGCGGGCTCTGTCCGCCGCAGCCTCGGCCGGGTGCTGCCCGCCTACACGCGCCATCGCACCTTTCCCTCGAGGTGCCCGCTGTTCCATCTCGATCGCGTCTACCTCTGGCCGCGCACGTCGTTGGTGGCCAGCCATACCGATCGCGAGGCGCGCGCGATATCGGACCACCTGCCTGTCATCAGCGACATCCGTCTGCATCCATAGTGCTGCCGCAAAGACGGAGGATAGCGAACCATGGCCCAACGGACCGGCAGTGCCAACCTGCCCCTGCACACCGGGCGCGTGCCGCAGTGGCTCGCTCAGCGGATGACGCGGCTGGGCGCCGTCATCAGCCAGGCCATCGTCCACCATTATGGCCGCGACGAGCTGCTGCGCCGGCTGGCCCATCCTTTCTGGTTCCAGTCCTTCGGGGCGGTGATGGGCATGGACTGGCACTCTTCCGGCATCACCACGAGCGTGCTCGGCGCGCTGAAGCGCGGCCTGCAGCCGCTGAGCGGCGAGCTCGGATTGCATGTCTGTGGCGGGCGCGGCCGGCATTCGCGGCTGACACCGACGGAGCTCCTGGCGATCGGTGAGCGGGTTGGGCTCGATGGCGAGGCCCTGGCGCGAGCGAGCCGGCTCGTTGCCAAGGTCGACAGCGCAGCGGTCCAGGACGGCTACGACCTCTACCTGCACGGCTTCATCGTCGCCGATGACGGCAAATGGGCGGTCGTGCAGCAGGGCATGAATGGCGCGAACCGGCAGGCGCGGCGGTACCACTGGCTGTCGGAAGGGCTGACCTCCTTCGTCGACCGGCCGCACGCGGCGATCGAGGGCCGGGAAAAGGGTGAGATCGTCAATCTGACCGACCATCGCGCCGAACCCTCGCGGCGGGGTCAGCTCGATCTCCTTCGCTCGCTGGGACCGCACGGCATCACAAGCGAGCTGGAGAAACTCGGTGAAAGCGTCCGCCCTGCCAAGACGGCTCAGGCGCAGCTAACTCTACCTCATCTCGAGATGCCGGGGCATCATGATGTGCGACCCGAAGACGTGAACCTGCGGCGCCTGCATGGCAATCTTGCCGCCGCTGCCGATCGCGGCCCCGGCGACTTTGCTGAGCTGCTGCTGGTGCCGGGCGTCGGCGCCCGCACGGTGCGAGCGCTGGCGATGGTCTCCGAGGTGATTCACGGCGCGCCCTATCGCTTTGCCGATCCCGCGCGTTTTTCGCTCGCGCATGGCGGCAAGGATCGCCATCCGTTCCCCGTGCCCCTCCGCGTCTATGACGAGACGATCGGCGTGCTGAAGTCGGCCGTGCAGCAGGCGAGGCTCGGTCGCGACGAGGAACTCGGCGCCATCCAGCGACTGGACGAGCAGGCCCGCCGCCTCGAACGCCGTGCCCGTGGGCCTGGCGTGGAGGAGCTGATCGCCAAGGAGCGGCGGATGTCGCCGGCCTATGGCGGGCGAAGCGTGTTCGGGGAAGAGCGGCCGGTACCGGACGACGAGTGAGTTACACGCTGCTCGTCCTCTCTCCCGCTGGGGGCAGGCTATCGCAAAGTTTGGTCATCCCGACTGGAGCCGAGCGTAGCGAGGCGCAGCGGAGGGACCTTTTTGTCGATGCGTCGACACAAACAGGTCCCTCGGCTACGCCGCCCTTCGGGCGGCTTCGCTCGGGATGACTTTAGGGGGAATACGAAACGCGGGAACTACCGCAGCTCGATCCAGGCAGGAGCGTGGTCGCTGGCGCCGTCACGGCCGCGTTCGTTGCGGTCGATGCCACCCTTCTTCAACCGGCCGCTGAGTGAAGGCGACAACAGGAGATGGTCGATGCGCAACCCGGCGTCACGCTCCCAGCGCCGCCGCTTGTAATCCCAGAAGGTGTACATCGGCTCGTCGGGGAAGAGGGTCCTGAGCGAATCGGTCCAGCCCTGGGCGACCAGCTTGGCGTAAGCCGCCCGCGTCTCGGGCTGGACCAGGGCATCATCCTTCCAGGATTTCATGGAATAGATGTCGAAATCGGTCGGCACGGCGTTGTAGTCGCCGGCCAGCACGACCGGCGCGCCGCTCTTCAACAGTTTCCTTGCATGCGTCTGCAGGCGCCGAAACCAGTCGAGCTTGTACCTGAATTTCGGACCGGGCTGCGGATTGCCGTTGGGCAGGTAGAGGCAGCCGACCAGCAGTCCGTCGATCGCCGCCTCGATGTACCGGCTTTGCGCGTCACGGGCGTCGCCGGGCAACGCCTTGCGGGTCAGGATCGGCGGCTTGCGGCTCAGGATGGCGACGCCGTTCCAGGTCTTCTGGCCACGCCACAGCGCGTGGTAGCCGGCTTCGCGCAGCGCGGCCTGCGGGAAGGCCTCGTCGGCGGCTTTCAGTTCCTGCAGGCAAACGATGTCCGGCCGTGCGCGCTTCAGCCAGGCGAGCAGGTTCGACAGGCGACGGTTGACGTTGTTGATGTTGTAGGTGGCGATCTTCATCGGCGCTAACCTAGAGCATGATGGGTCCAGCTGGAATCAGCTGGACCCATCATGCCTCCTGCAGCACGATCCCCGGTGCGCGCGAATGAGATGAGATGAAACCGCGAGCGGTTCCATCTCATCTCATTCCGCTCCAGCCGTCCGCGAGAACAGAGGGGAGGATGCCGTGCAACGCGTTGCAACCGGCTATGGCCTTATAGAGGGACCGGTATGGGATCCCGCCCGGGGCCTCTACTTCAGCGACGTCATCAACGGCGGCGTATATCTGCTCGATCGCGCCGACAAGATCACGCTGGCCGTTCCCAAGCGGCGCGGCATCGGCGGCATGGCATTGCACGAGTCGGGCGGCCTGGTGGTTGGCGGCCGGGATATCGCCTGCGTCTCCCTGGCCGACGGGACGACGCACTCGCTGCTGTCGCTCGATGCCATCACAGGCTCGACCGGCTTCAACGATCTCACCGCAGATGCCATGGGCCGCATCTACGTCGGCTCGTTGGCCTTCCGCGTGTTCGGCGGCGAGACACCCAAGCCCGGCCATCTGCACGTGATCGATCTCGACGGCGGCATGCGCACGCTGTCGGACGGCGTGCTGCTGACCAATGGGCTCGGCTTCTCGCCGGACGGCAAGCGGCTCTATCACAGCGATGCCCGTGCCCCCTTGGTACGGGTCTATGACGTGGCGGCGGACGGTTCGGTCGGTCCATGGCGCAAGTTCGCCTCGCTGGGCGAGACCGGCGTGCCCGACGGCCTGAAGGTGGCCAGTGACGGCTCGGTGTGGGTTGCCGATGCGCACGGCGGCCGGGTCGCGGTGTTCGGCCCCGACGGTGCCCATCGGCACGACGTCGCGGTTCCCTTGCCGATGGTCACGAGCCTGTGCTTCGGTGGCGACGACCTTCGCGATCTCTACATCGTCACCGGCTCGCGCGGCGGACCGCACGAGAACTGCGGCTGCATCTTTCGAATGCGCACCGATGTCGCCGGCCTCGCCCTACCGGTCGCGCGCGTGCCGCTTCGGGCCTGAGTCAGTCCTTCGGACGCTCGGATTGCTCCAGCGGCGCATCGGCCTGGATGCGTTGCACCAGCGCTCGCAGGCGGTCGTTGCCCATGATCGCGGAATGGAGGGGCAACAGCTGCTCGGCGAACGCCTTGCGGTCGACATCCCGCACGACGGTGCCGCCTGCCTTCTCGACCGTCCGCTCGGCGGAGGCCTCGTGATCGTCCCACAGCCGGCGCATCACCGGGACGGAGGCCCGGGCGGCGTCACGGATGATCTTCTGCTCGTCGACCGGCAACGTGTCCCAAACGCGCTTGGAAAAGACCAGGACGGCCGGCGCCATCGAATGGCCGGTCAGGCTGATATGGGGAGCGACTTGATGGTGGCGCAACGACACATAGGACGGCCAGTTGTGCTCCGCCGCGTCGATCACGCCGGACTGCAGGCTGAGGTAGACGCGATCGGTCGGCACGACCACCGGTTCGGCGCCCAGGGCGCGGACCATCGCGGCCCAGGCGTCGGCCTGCTGTACGCGCACCTTCATGCCCTTCAGGTCGGCCGGGCCTCTTATCGGTCGTTTGACGCTGTAGAAGTGCCGCGGTCCGCCGTCGTAAAAGCACAAGCCTATCAAGCCCTGGCCTTCAAGGCTGGCCAGGATCTCCTCGCCGATCGGTCCGTCGAGAACCCGCCGGGCGTGCTCCTTCGACTTGAACAGGTAGGGAAGGGAGAATATCGCGGTCGACGGCGCCTGGGCGTTCAGGACCGCAAGATTGATCCGCGCCATGTCGAGCTGGCCGGCGCGAACCTGGGCGGCGGTGTAGTTCTCCGAATCGCGATCATCGTAACCCAGAACCGTGATGCCGAGCTTGCCGCCGCTGCGCTCGCGCATGACCTTGTCGACATGGACGACGGCCTGGACCGTCGGATAGTCGAAGGGATAGATGTCGGAAGAACGGAACTCCCGGGCATCGGCCGGAAGTCCCGCACAGAGTGTGAGCCACACACCCAGTACGCGGGCTGAACGCATCGTTGGCTCCTCGAGGACAACCTGCCCCCGCGATAGTCAACGCCTGCGTCACGCGGAAGTTGCAGTCAGGACCTCGGCGGGATTGCGTACCGGGCAGACGGCTTGGGATTGCGGTCGGTCCCGTCGAAGCAGACGATCTCGGCTTCATGGGCCATGTTCCCCTTGCCGTCCGAACGATAGCGGGTCACGACGCCCTCATAGGTGTCGGTTGCCAAGCGGTCGCGGACCGCCCGGGGGGTAACCGGCTGACCTGTTTTGCGCAATTCGGCGACCACCTGGCCCAGCATGCCCACCGCATCGAACTGCGCCGCGGCAAAGGCGTCGGGTTCGCTCTTGTAGGCCGCCCTGTAGGCATCGAGGAAGGCGCGCATAGGTCCTGACGTCGCCGAGACCGGCGACGCTGCAGTCTCCGCGCAAACGCCCTTCAGCTCGGCGGGCTCGAGCAATGCTGCCGTCGCAGGCTGGTGCATGGCCGAACCCGCCACGATCGGCACGTCGGGCAGCAGCTGGCGCGCCTGGCGCACAGCCAGCACCGTCGAGGCAGCATGGAGGTGCAGCACGATGACGTCGGCATTGGCGTTCTTGGCGCGCAAGAGGGCCGGCGACAGATCGTTGACGGTGGGAGCGATGCTTTCCTCCAGCACCGGCGGTGCCTTGAGGTCGGTCAGGGTCTTGGCGAGTTGCTCGCGTCCCGACTGGCCGTAGGCCGTGCTTTGGTAGATCACCGCCGGCCGCTTGGCCGACAGCTTTTCCACGACGTAGCGTGCATGCGCCACCTTCACCGTGGCATCGCTGGGAAAGAAGCGGAAGAACCAGGGATTGCCCAGCTCCCCCAACCGCGCAGTCCCTGAGATCGTGAGCAGCGGAACGCCGCGCTCCTGCGCAAGCGGCAGCAAGGCCAGCATCTGCGTGCCGAGGATCGGCCCGACCACTGCGGGCGAGGGCGCGCCGCCCATGACGCGCTCCCATGCCGTGACGGCGGCTTCCGGTGTCGCCTGCGTGTCCAGCACGTCGGGCTTGAGCGTGACCCCCTTGAGCTGGGTCGCCGCCAGCAGCGCCCCATTCCTCTGGCTTGTGCCTTCCAGCGCCACGAAGCCGGTCAGCGGCACAAGCACGGGCAGGCGCATGTCCTGCGCCGAAGCCGGTGCCGCGACAAAGGCGGCGAGCGCCGCTACTGCGCTGCGCCGCCAGCCCATGGCGACATCACTTCGTTCATGCCGGTCAGCTCTCCAGTCGCCGGGTCGCGCACGATGCACGAGGGGTTGGCAAAACCCAGGGGCGAAACCTGGTTGCCAACTTCGACGATCGGCAGTCGGGCGGCAATCGCCTTCTTCACGGCGTCCGGCAGGTCGCGGTTGACGCGGATGGGACCCACGCCCGAGACATCGATGCGTGGGTGGTGGAAGGCGCTTTCCACGTCGAGCCCCCGGTCGATCAGCATCAGCGAGAGCTGCGTCACCGCCGGCACGATGCGCCGGCCGCCCGAGGCGCCGATGCAGAACCATGGCTTGCCGTCCCGGCTCACCACTACCGGGCAGATGTTGCACAAGGGCCGCTTGCCGGGCGCGATCGAGTTCGGCCGGTTGGGCTCGGGATCGAACCACAGCATCCCGTTGTTCATCGTGATGCCGGTCCTCGGCAGCATCACGCTGGAGCCGAACAACGACATCAGCGTCTGGGTGAGCGCCACCATGTTGCCTTGCGAGTCGGCAGCACAGAAATGGGTCGTGCAGCTGTTGGTGGGCTTGTCGCCCATGGACTTCAGCCGCTCCTCGTAGGCCCGGTGCATGCCCTGGGCGATGGCAACGAAGAAGTCGGCATCGGGCGCGCCCTTGCCCTTGGTCTTCGTGCCCGCGAGCTCGATCGTGCGATGGAGCGTCGGCCCGGCGGTGAGGCCGCCCGCGACGTTGATGATGGCATCGCCGTGTGCGAACGACAGTGGCTCGACGATGCGCGCCTCGTAGGCGGCGAGATCGTCGTAGGAGATGGCGGAGCCGCCGGCCTGCAGGTCGGCGGCGATGTCGTGCGCCAGCTTGCCCTCGTAGTATTCGCGCGGGCCGCCGTCGGACAGCCGCTGGTAGGTCTCGCCGAGATTGCCGAGCTTGAGATAGCGGACGTTGGCCTGCCAATCGATCATCGGCACGCGGCCGTCGTCGCAGAGGTAGGCGGCCCGCGAGGCGGGGAACCTCGACAGGTCGCGGGCGCCCTGCGCCAGCATGACCTGCATGTACCAATCGAGTTCCATGCCACGTTTGGCGAGGGCGGTGCCCGGCGCCATCACGTCCTGCCACTTCAACGTGCCGAAGCGTTCCAGCGCCTTGGCCAGCCCCGCGACCATGCCGGGCACGGCGATCGAATGGTAGCCGACCTCGTTCCGCTGCTCGAGGATGTCGGGCCAGGCGAACGCATTGGCGGGGCCGGGGCCAACGATCTTGTAGTTCGACGGGTCGAGCTTGCCGGCCGAGATCGGCCCGTAGTCGACCGTCCAGGCCCGCTGTTCCTTGGCGCTCCAGACGGTCATGAAACCGACCCCGCCGATGCCGCTCATCCAGGGCTCGAGCGCGCCGATCGCCATGCCGGTGGCGACCGCGGCGTCGATGGCGTTGCCGCCCTTGCGCAGTATCTCTGCACCGGCCTGGGCGGCGCGCCAGTTCTGCGCTACCACGACACCCTTGCCTCGCACCGCCTGCTTGGTAACTCTCCACTGATTGGTCAGCGACTCGCTCATCGATGCTCCTTACAACCCAAGTTCCGCCACCCTACGGGTGGCTTCGCTCGGGATGAAGGCCTGATTTGGCCACAAACCCTGTTACACTGCAGGGCGGACGGGCCGAGAAAGAACGCGGGCGTGGCGGAACTGAACCAGATCGACCTGCGGACGCTCGTGACGGGCAACAAGCGTGCATGGGACAGCTTCGTCACTGCGGCCGCGCCTTTGATCAATGCCGTCGTGCGCCGGACGCTCGCTTCATACCGGCTGAGCGAAGAGGATGTGATGGACGCCGCCCAAGACGTCTTCGTTCGGCTGTGCGCCAACGACTATCGGCTGCTGAAGACCTATGATCCGGCGCGTGCCGGCCTATCGACTTGGCTCGCCGTGGTCTCCCGGTCGGCGGCGGTGGATCACGCGCGTCGCCGACGCCAGGCGACCACGCCGCTCGACGACGTGCCCGAGGCGAGCCTGGGGGTCGAGGACCGGCACGTTGAAAAACTCAAGATTCCTCAAGGACTTCTGACCGAACGTCAGGTGCTGGTCCTGAAATGCCTGTATGACGAGGAGAAGGACGTGTCGGAAGTTGCCCAACTTCTCAAGATCGATGCCCAAACCGTTCGCAGCACGCACCATAAGGCGTTGCTGCGGTTGCGGGCCCATTTCCAGAAAGAACCCCAATAGGGCCGCTTTGACAGGGGATGCTGGAGCCGTTTCTGACGTAATCTGCACCAGGAGAGCGCAATGAGCACGGAACGTCCCACCCAGAGCGACAGGGAGCTGTGGCGGAGCCTCGCCTCGGATCGGCCGCTCGCGCCCGGGGCCGTGTCGGATCTCGACTTCGCCGCTTGGCTGGAAGGCCGCTTGTCGGAAACGGAGGCAGCACGCATAGAGGCGGCCGTGGCGGCCGATCCCGTGATGCGCCGCGCTGCACTCGAATTGTCGGAGTTGCTGGGCCAGCCGCTTCCGGCGGCGCCGGCGCGTCTGGAAGTGCGGGCGAAGGCGCTGGTCGGCTTCGAGGTCGAGCAGCGCCTGGAGCGCGTCGGGCTCTTCAATTGGCTGTTCGCGATGAACCGGCGCTTCGCCTTGCCGCGTCTTGCGATGATGACCGCTGCGGTGATCATTGCCATTTCCGGCTTCATGCTGGGTGGCGGCCTGGGCGAATCGATGGCCCAGGACCGCTATGCCGCGACGCCGAACGAGCTGACCGAATTCCTGGTCTCGGACGGCATCTGACATGCCGCGCCTGATCACGGTGGCGCTGGCCCTGTCACTGCTGCTGAATGGGTTCTTTGTCGCGGGCTTCCTCTACCGTAGCTGGGTCGCGCCCCTGCCGTTCGAGCAGCGTCTGCCGCTACCTCAACCATCGCCGTCTCCGCCCGGCGGCCGGCTGAGTCCTCTCGAGGCGGTGGCCGGCGCTCTCAATCTCGATCCCGGGCAGCGGCAGACGCTGCAGGGCGTGTTCGAGCAGCATAGCCAGACGCGGCGCGACCGTTCGCGCGACATACAGCAGATCCGCGAGCAGATCGTGGCCGAGTACCGGCGCATTCCCTTTGATCAGGCGCGCCTGGGCTCGTTGATCGACAAGCTCGGCGACTTGCGCGCCGATCAGCAGAAGGAGACGCTGCGCGCGCTGGCGCAGCTGGAGGCTCAGCTCAATCCCGAGCAGCGCGTCAGGATGCACCAGATCCTGGTCGACCGCCTGCTGTCCAGCCCGTGGTCGCGCTCGCCGAACGGGCCACCGCCGCGTTCCCCCCAGTAGGGAGATACCCCCATGGTCGCGCCAATCGGTAGGCGAGGATTTGTGGCAGGTGCGGCGGCATTGTCGGCCGGCCTGTGGCCGCCGCGGCATGGGCACGCGGCCGCGACCATGGACTTCGACGAAGCACGGCACCTGCTGTCGCGCACGAGCTTCGGCGCGACACCGGCGGAGATCCGAGCGCTCGAGGCGCAGGACTACGTGAGGACCGTCGAGCGGTTGCTCGCCGGCGCACGCCGCGACGCCCTCACGCCGCCGCCGGGCTGGCTGAACGAAGGGCCTGCCGAGCTGCAGCGGCAAGTGCGGGCCGCGCGCGAGGAGGCCGCCGAGGCGAAGAGGAAGACCGGTGTCGACGGCAAGCCGTTGCAGCCCGAACGGCCGTTGCAGGAGCAGGGGCGGGAGCTGCGCAACTGGTGGGTCGAGGAGATGCTGGCGACCGACCAGCCGCTCACCGAGCGCATGGTGCTGTTCTGGCACAATCACTTCACCTCCTCCTTGCAGAAGGTGCGGTTTCCCCCAGCGCTGTTCCGTCAGAACGCGCTGTTCCGCCGCGAGGCGCTCGGCAACTTCGCCACGCTCCTGAAGGAGGTGGCGCGCGATCCGGCGATGCTGATCTATCTCGACGGCATGCGCAGCGTGGCGCGCCAGCCCAACGAGAATTTTGCCCGCGAGCTCCTGGAGCTCTTCACCCTGGGCGAGGGCCATTACAGCGAGGCCGACATCAAGGCCGCTGCACGCGCCTTCACGGGCTGGACCGTCGATCGCCAGACCGGCCATTTCCAGACCCGTGACAACGGACATGACGGTGGTGAAAAGACATTCCTTGGCCAGACCGGACGCTTCGACGGCGATCAGATCGTCGCCATCCTGCTGAAGCATCCGCGCACGGCCGAGACCATCGTCGAGAAGCTATGGCGCGAATTCGTGTCGCTGAAGCCCGATCCCGTCGAGGTCAGGAATCTGGCGGCCGGGTTCCGCGCCACCTACGAGATCAAGCCATTGATGCGCGCGATCCTGCTGTCGGCGCAGTTCCGCGACCCGGCCAACCGCGGCGCGTTGATCAAGTCGCCGGTCGAGCTGATCGTGGGCACCGTCCACGTGCTCGGCCTGCCGGTGCCGGAGAAGACCCAGCTCGTGCGCATGATGCAGGGGCTGGGCCAGATGCCGTTCGATCCGCCCAACGTCAAGGGCTGGCCGGGCGGCGAGAGCTGGATCACCACCTACACGCTACTGCTGCGCCAGCAGTTCCTGCGCCGCATCGTCGAGGCGACCACCGTGGCCTCGATGGAAGGCGCGATGATGTCGAGCCCGCGCAACCGGCGCATCGAGCGGCGCGAGCAGCTGCCGATGCGGTCGGACGAGGGCAGCATGCAGATGGCCGAGCCGCGGCCGGTCGAGGGCCGCAGCCTGCGCTATGCCGGCGACGAGGCCAAGCTCGGCCCGACGCTGTCCGGCGTCGACTCCGCGACCTTGCTGCGCACGCTGCTGCCGCGAGCGCCGATCGACACCGTCGATCCCGCACGCACGCCGGGCGCCACGGTGGCGGCGGCGATGCTCGACACCGCCTACCAGCTGAAGTGAGGACGCCATGGGCCGCATCCTCCTGCTGATCGAGCTCAAGGGCGGCAACGACGGTTTGAACACCGTCATTCCCTACGCCGATGCCAAGTACCGCGAGCTGCGGCCGAGCATCGGCGTCGCGCGCGACCACACGATCCAGCTCGACGAGAAGGTCGGCCTGCACGGCAAGCTCGAGCCGCTGATGGATTCGTGGAAGGCGGGCGATCTCGCGATCGTGCAGGGCGTCGGCTATCCCTATCCCAACCGCTCGCATTTCCGCTCGATCGAGATCTGGGACACCGCTTCGGCCTCGAACCAGACCTTGAGCGAGGGCTGGATCGCCCAGGCGTTCAGGGGCGCCGCGCTGCCCAAGGGTGTGGGCGTCGACAGCATCGTCGTCGACACCAACGCGCTGCCCAGCACCGGGCCGGAGCTGCGCACCATCGTCATGCAGGACGCGGAGAACTTCCTGCGCCAGGCGAACGCGCTCAAGGACGCCGGCGGCATGAAGGACGGTAGCGCGATGGGCAATCCGGCGTTGCGCCATCTCTTGGCGGTGCGGCAGGAGATCAACGCGGCGGCCAAGGGCCTGGCCGACAAGCTGCGCGCCGCCGCTGCGCCCAAGGAGGGCTATCCGCAGGAAGTGCTGCTCGGCCGCCAGCTCGAACTCGCCACGCGCGTGATCACGGCGCGGGTGCCGGTCGTGGCCATCAAGGTGGCGCTGGGCGGCTTCGACACCCATGCCAACCAGGTGCAGCCGCACGAGCGGCTGCTGGGCTTCCTGGCGACCAACATGGCGATCCTGCGCAAGAACCTGATCGCCGCCGACCGATGGAACGATGTGCTGGTGATGACCTACTCGGAGTTCGGCCGCCGCGTCCGCCAGAATGCCAGCGGCGGCACCGACCACGGCACGGCGGCGCCGTTGTTCGTGATGGGCGGCGGCGTGAAGGGCGGCCTGCACGGCGCCTATCCGTCGCTGTCGGACCTCACCGACGGCGACCTCAAGCACACCGTCGACTTCCGCAGCGTATTCGCGACGGTGGCGCAAGGCTGCTGGGGCCAGCAGCGCGACTTCGGGCTCAAGCAGCCGCAGAAGCTGGGGCTCCTCTAGTCTTTGCTGGCAGCGCGCCATTCTATGGCGCATCATGTTAGTCAGAGTGCGGACGCATGACCCGTTCGTCCGTTCCGGTCACGGCCGCCGAAACGGTTGGTTTCGAGATTCGCCTGGAATCGTTGGCGAACGCGAGCGCAGTCATGGCGGCCCCGATTGCGTTTCTCAAAGAGGCCAATCGCTATTAGGCGCTATTCTTTCTGCCGATCCCCGGTTTGTTGCGGGCGAATCTCCTCATAAATGTGAGGCCGGGCAACGCCGCCAGGATCAGCCGCGCATCCTCCGAGTTTCCAATCTCGCATGATAGCCTCTGCAATTTCATCCGGCTTGTTGCCATAGTCGATGACCAACCAGTAGCGCGCCCCGTGTCGTCTTCCGACAACAGGTTTTGCCCCCAGCTTCAAGCAGGACAAGTATATGACGGCGCACATAGTCCGTTAGCGCCTCGCCAGATAGTCCAAATCCGTCCTCTCCAAAAGAAACGATCTGCCACAATCCAGCCGCATCGATCTCGAGCTTCGCGGCAACACCCCACAGCCGCTCCTCGATCGTTTCTCCAGAGAACCTGTCTCTAAGTTCGTTGCTCATCGTTGGTGAATCTTCATGCCTCGGGGCATACGCGGCAGCGCGACTTCGGGCTCAGGCAGCCGCAGGAGCTGGGTTTCTCTGAAGTTGCTGGCTGTCGGTAAACCCGCAGCCTTCGCTTCAGGCCGCTACCTTGCGGGCCGGAGATGAAGCCCACGGCTTGATCTTTGCCAGCGTCTTGACCAGCCCGGCACGGGCGATCTCGGTGTCGTAGTCAGCCTGCAAGCGCAGCCACCAGCCATCCGAGAGACCGAAGAAGCGGCACAGCCGCAAATCCGTATCGGCAGTGATGCCACGACGCCCAGCGATGATGTCGCCAATGCGCTGTGGGGGGACGCTAATCTCCTTCGCAAGCCGGTAGTTGCTCATGCCCAGCGGCTTCAGGAACTCTTCGGCCAGCATTTCGCCAGGGCTGACGGGCTTCAGTTTCTTGCTCATGGCCTTCCGTCTCCGTTCAATGATAGTCGACGATCTCGACATCCTCGGCACCGTCATCCCAGCGAAAGCAGATGCGGAACTGGTCGTTCACACGGACGCTCCATTGTCCCGCCCGATCCCCTCTCAAGGCTTCAAGCCGGTTGCCTGGCGGGGCGCGCATGTCTTCAAGTCGCCTGGCCAGATCGAGCTGCTTGAGCTTGCGAAGCGCGGGGCGCTCGATATTCATGAAGCGTCGCACGCGCCCCAGATTGAATAGGATCGCAGTGTCGGCGCACTTGAACGACTTGATCGCCACGCCCTATAGTAACCAGTCTCGTTAATAACGCAATCCGTTATTAGTCTCGTCGGCAGGGGGCAGAGCCTGCCTGCGCGTTAGAACTTTGGGTGACAAACAGCATAACCGTAGTTATGTTAGGATTGCACTTGCCTCTTGGCGGCTCCGCTAGATGCATCGTTCATCCTATTCGAGCGCACGGCAAATCCGTGCCGCCTATCGACCCGTCCGGCGAGCCCCATTGATGGCGGGTCGGCTGCCGAAGCAACGCTATGGAGTGCACCCCCAAAGTGAGACAGAGGGGTAGCGGAAACTGCGGGAATTGCGCAAACCCCAGCGATCAGCCACGCTGCTTAAGTCCGTCCCGTCAGCTCATCGCGCACCGAGCCGCGTTCGGCTTCAATGCGGATGAACCAGATCAGGAGCGCCGCCGCGATCTTGATGGCTACCGGCAGGGCGATATAGACGAAGACCAGCGCCGTGCCGCTGTATTGTCCGGCGCTCGGATTGAAGCCGAGCAGAGCGGCCACCGGCAGCGAGCCCGCCGCGCCGATCGCCGTCGCGAGCTTGGTCGACAGCGCCCACAGGCCGAAGTAGGCGCCGGTGTCGCCCTGGGTGTCCTTGCCTTCCGGTGAGTTGATGATGTCGGCCAGTACCGATGGGGGCAGGCCGTAGTCGGCGCCGATGCCCAGGCCCGTGATGATGGCGATGGGCAGGAACCACGCGAAGTCGCCGGCGCCCAAGAAAACCGCGAGCGACATGGCGAGCACGGTCATGACCATGGCGATGAACCAGGCAACCGTCTTGCTGTAGCGTCGCGACAGCAGTAGCCACATCGGCACGCTGAGCGCGGCGGCACCGAAATAGACCAGCAGGATGATGCCGGCCTGCGTCTTGTCGCCCTTCAGTACGTGCTCGACATAGAACAGCATCACCGAGACGGCGACGCCCAGCGCCGAGCCGTTGATGATGAAGACCAGCAGCAGGCGGCGGAACAAGCGGTTCTTCATGGGCGCGAAGAAAGGCACCAGGGCCTTGAGCGAGGTGCTGTTCTCCATGTTGCGCGTCGGCCGCGCCAGCGCGGGAGCCAGACTCACCAGCCAGTCGCGGAAGTAGCGGACGTGGATCTCCGGGTTCTCACGCACGACCGGCGGATGCACCGAGGCCGGCGACCAGAGCAAGGTCGGCAGGGCGAAGGCCAGCGCCACCGGGATGAAGATCAGGCCCATGTAGACGTAGCCCTCATGGTCGCCGAACTTGGCCGTGAAGATGGTTGGCAGCACGACGGCGAGCGTCATGCCCATCAGGCCGAACACCTCGCGGCCGACCGTGATGCGCGTCCGCTCGTTGTAGTCGTCGCTGAGCTCCGCGCCGTGCGCGTGATAGCTGATCGACACGCCGGCATAGCCGAGATGGACCACGAACAGCGCGACGAACAGCCAGAGCGCGAGCAGCGTCCCCTCGGTGAACAGCGCCTCGGGCGGATGGAACAGCATGTAGAAGCCGCCGATCATCAGCGGCAGCATCAGCGCCACGAAGGTGAGCCGCCCGCGCGGGCCGCGATGGGTGAACTTGTCGCTGATCAGGCCGATGACCGGATCCTGGATGGCGTCGATGACGCGCGCGGCGATGAAGATCAGGCCCATGATGCCGAGCGGCACCTTGAGGACCTCGCCGTAGAAGTGGCTGACGTTCAGCACCACCGGCAGAGCCGCCATGTTGAGCGGAAGCTGGTTGGTGGAGTAGGCGACCAGGCGGCCGAATGTCAGTCTTACGGACGCGGCGGCCGAGCCGGTCCCGATCGATGGCGCATGCACGCGAATTTGCCTTCCCCTGTCCGCGCCGCTTTCAGCGCCTTTATTTGTGACATTTATATATGTCGGAAGTGCGCCTGCAATACGTCCGTGCGGCCGGTCGAGAAGCCGGCGGCGCAATAGGCGAGGTAGTAGCGCCACATCCGGCGGAACCGCTCATCGAAGCCCATTGTGGCGACCTGGTCGGCGACCCGGTCGAAGCGGCCGAGCCAGGTCTCCAGGGTCCGGGCGTAGTCCCGGCCGAAGCTGTAGAGCTCGGCGACCTTGAGGCCCGCCTGCCGACACTGCTCGCGCAGGCTCTGCGGCGACAGCAGCATGCCGCCGGGGAAGACGTAGGTCTGTATGAAGTCCGGGTGGCGCCGGTAGCTTTCGAAGAACTCGTCGGCGATGACGATCGCCTGCACCAGGATCGACCCGCCCGGCGCGACGTGGCGCTTCAGCGCGGCGAAGTAGTCCGGCCAGTACCGCTCCCCCACCGCCTCGATCATCTCGATCGAGACGATGTGGTCGTAGCTGCCCTCCATGTCGCGGTAGTCGCGGAACTGCAGGTCGACCCGGTCGATCAAGTCGGCGCGCTCCAACCGCTGTCGGGCGTACTCGAGCTGCTGCTGGGATATCGTGACGGCGGTTACGCGCATGCCGCGGCGGGCGGCAGTCTCGGCGAAGCCGCCCCAGCCACAGCCGATCTCCAGGATGCTGTCGCCCTGCTTGGCGCCGATCTGCTCGAGGATGCGCTCGTACTTGGCGGTCTGGGCGGCTTCCAGCGGCTGGCCGTCGGGGCCTTCGAACAGCGCCGACGAGTAGGTCATCGTGGGATCGAGCCACAGGCGGTAGAATTCGTTGCCGAGATCGTAGTGGGCATGGATGTTCTTGCGCGACCCACGCCGGGAGTTGCGGCGCTGCCAGTGGAGGAGCTTCAGCACCAGGTCGTGCAAGGCATTGGCGCGGGCCATGCGCCCCAGCGATTTCTCGTTGTCGGCGAGCAGCGCGATCAGGCCGGGAAGGTCGGGCGAATCGCACAGGCCTTCCATGTAGGCCTCGGCGAAGCCGATGTCGCCATCGAGCAGGACGCGGCGGAAGAAGCGCCAATCCCTGACATGCAGCTCGGCGCGGGGCGTAGCAGCGGCCTCGCCGAAGGAGTGTGTCGAGCCGTCGGGAAGATGGAGGATGAGGCGCCCGACAGAGAGGCGCTCGAGGGCTTTCAGAACAAAGCGGGAGGCGATCGTCATGCAGTCTCGGCGCGTCACCAGCTCCGCCGGTGAGCGGGCTTGCGGTGAAATTTCGCCCGCTTGCAGAACAGATGCAAGGCCTGCCGGCGGATTCGCCCATCATCGCCAGGGTCGCGGCCAGGGGCTTCGGCCCGCCGGCTATGCAGGTGTCCGCTTGAGGTTGCGGAAGGCGCTGAGCGCGCGGTCGCGAGCGGCCGCATGGTCGACGATGCGCTCGGGATAGATGTCCGGCGGCATGTGCCGCTCGGCCGTCCAGGGCCGATGGATCGTGTCGGCCGGGAGGCCGGCGAGCTCCGGCACCCAGCGTCGGACATAGTCGCCCCCGGGGTCGAACTTCTCGCCCTGCAGGACCGGGTTGAAGATGCGGAAATAAGGTTGGGCGTCGGCGCCGCTTCCGGCGACCCATTGCCATCCCGTGCCGTTATTGGCGGGATCGGCGTCGACCAGCGTGTCCCAGAACCAGCGTTCGCCCACCCGCCAGTCGATCAGCAGGTCCTTGGTCAGGAAGGAGGCGACGATCATGCGCACGCGATTGTGCATCCAGCCGGTCGTCCAGAGTTGCCGCATGCCCGCGTCGACGATGGGATAGCCGGTGCGCCCGCGCCGCCAGGCCTCGACGGCATCCCGGTCTTCGGCCCATGGGAAGGCGTCGAACTCGGGCCGGAAATTGCGCTGGGCGAGGTCGCCGAAATGGAACAGGAGATTGTAGGCGAACTCGCGCCAGCCGAGCTCGGCCAGGAACTTCTCCGTGGCGGCGGAATGTCCGCGCGCTGTCGCCGCCGACCAGATCTGCCGCGGCGAGACTTCACCGAAGGCGAGATGCGGCGACAGGCGCGACGTGCCGTCGACTGCGGGCATGTCGCGCGTTTCGCGATAGCGCGCCATGACCTCGTCCAGGAAGGTCATGAGACGCGTGATGGCTCCGGCCTCGCCCGGCGCCCAGCTGGCGCCGAGGCCACCCGACCAGTCGGGCGC
>JAEWIV010000285.1 GCA_023386865.1 Pseudomonadota bacterium | reverse complement strand
GCGCTACGCTGCCTGCGCCGCGATCCGCACCGCAAGGACGACTCGTGCTGGCTGCATGGCGACGGCTGGTGCCTGTCCAAGCGCACGCTTCACTGACATGGCGCGCCCGCTGAAGCGCTTCGTCTGCCGGTCGTGCGGCGCGGTCACGAGCAAGTGGAGCGGCCGCTGCGAGAGCTGCGGCGAGTGGAACACCATCGTCGAGGAAGCGGCCCCCGCCCCCGGCCCGGCCGGCGGTGGCCTGGCGCGTGCCGGCAGGGGACGCACGCTCGAGTTCGCCGGCCTGCGCGGATCGACGCCGCAGCCCGAGCGCTATCGCAGCGGCATCGCCGAGTTCGACCGCGTCTGCGGCGGCGGTCTGGTGGTAGGCTCGGCGCTGCTGATCGGCGGCGATCCCGGCATCGGCAAGTCGACGCTGCTGCTGCAGGTGGCGGCGGCGCTCGCCCGCCAGCACACGGCCTGTGCCTACATCTCGGGCGAGGAAGCGCTCGACCAGGTGCGCCTGCGCGGCGAACGGCTCGGCTTGGGCGACGCGCCGGTGCAGCTCACCGCCGCCACCTCGGTGCGCGACATCGTAGCGACCCTGGAACGGCCCGACGCGCCCAAGGTGGCGGTGATCGATTCCATACAGACGATGTGGCTCGACACGATCGACAGCACGCCGGGCACGGTGAGCCAGGTGCGGGCCTCGGCGCAGGCCCTGGTCGAGCTCGCCAAGCGGCGCGGCATTGCCGTCCTGCTGGTCGGCCACGTCACCAAGGACGGCGCCATCGCCGGCCCCCGCGTGCTCGAGCACATGGTCGACACCGTGCTCTATTTCGAGGGCGAGCGCGGGCATCACTTCCGCATCCTGCGCACGGTGAAGAACCGCTTCGGCCCGACCGACGAGATCGGCGTGTTCGAGATGTCGGATCGCGGCCTGTCGGACGTCGCCAACCCGTCGGCTCTCTTCCTGGGCGAGCGGCGCGGCCATGTCTCGGGCACCTGCGTCTTCGCAGGCATCGAGGGCACGCGACCGGTGCTGACCGAGATCCAGGCGCTGGTCGCCCCTTCCTCCTTCGCCACGCCGCGGCATGCCGTCGTCGGCTGGGATTCCAACCGGCTTGCCATGGTGCTGGCCGTCCTGGAAGCACGCTGCGGCGTCGCCGTCGGCGCCAATGACGTCTACCTCAACGTCGCGGGCGGCTTGCGCATCGGCGAGCCGGCCGCCGACCTCGCCGTTGCCGCGGCCGTTGTGTCGTCGTTGGCTGACGAGGCCGTGCCGAGCGACATGGTGGTGTTCGGAGAGATCGGCCTCGGCGGCGAAGTGCGTCCGGTAAGCCAGCGCGAGGCGCGTCTGCGCGAGGCGGCCAAGCTCGGCTTCCGCACTGCCCTGGTTCCGCGCGGCCGCGCCGGCACAGGCCCTGCGCCACGCACCGCGGAGGGCATCGCCATTGACGAAATCGAGCATCTATCGGACCTTGTGGCGCGTTTTCAGCCGGCCGACCGACCCATGAAACGGTCGCGCCGTGACAGCCCCTCGGATCGTGGGCGAGCTTAGGGCAACGGAAGGGGCGATGGACAAGCTCGGGATCACTGTTTTCGACGTCGCGATGATCGCCGTCGCCTGCTTCGGCGCTCTGCTCGGCGCCTCGGCTGGCTTCACCCATGCCGTGCTGTTCATCGGCTCGTGGATCGTCGCCGGCTGGGTAGCATGGAAATACGCCAAGCTGATCCAGCCCGAGGTGGAGCAGCTCGTCGGCAGTACGGAACTCGCCTATTTCCTGGCCATGCTGGTGGTCTTCGTCGGCGCCCTGATCGTGCTGGTGATACTCACCAACGCCTTGTCGCGCTCGGTGCGGGCGAGCCCGCTGGCCAAGCCCGACCGAATCCTGGGTGCGGGCTTCGGCGTGCTGTGCGCCTGGGTGGCGATCGGCACCGGCTTCCTGCTTTACAACTACCTCGTGCCGCGCGCCCTGCCGCCGGCTGTCGAAGGCGGCGCCACCTTCCCGATGATCAAGGAAATGGCCAATTTCGTCGACCCGTACCTGCCGACGGGGTTCCGCACCCGGCTGCAGGACCGCGGTACCAGCGCCGGCCCCATCCCCTCGCCTGCCGCTCCGCCGGCTCCAGCCGCGCCTGCGGCCCCCTCCACGGACGATTCCCAGCCGGCGGAGACCAAACCGCCGCAGTGAGTTATCCTTGATGGCGCGGCGAGCGGTCCCCAGTTATAACCCCGCCGTGTCCAGTGCCTCCAAACTCGACCACGACCTCGATAAGTTTCACGAGGAATGTGCGTTGTTCGGCATCTACGGCACGTCCGATGCCGCCGCCCACACCGCGCTGGGTTTGCATGCCCTGCAGCACCGGGGCCAGGAGGCCTCCGGCATCGTCACCTTCGACGGCCGACATTTCCACAATCACCGCGCCGCCGGCCTGGTCGGCGACATCTTCGGCGAGCAGTCGATAATCGCCAAGCTGAAGGGCTACGCGGCGATCGGCCATAACCGATATGCCACCACGGGCGGTTCGTCCGACCGCAACATCCAGCCGATCTTCGCCGATTTCGACTTCGGCGGCCTGGCGCTTGCCCACAACGGCAACCTCACCAACGCCTACCTGCTGCGCAAGGAGCTGGTGCGCATCGGCTGCCTGTTCCAGTCGACGACCGACACCGAGGTCATCAACCACCTGATCGCCCGCTCCAACTACTCGACCGTCGTCGATCGCGTGATCGATGCGCTCGGCCGCGTCAAGGGCGCCTACTCCCTGCTGCTGCTCACCAACGAAGCGCTGATGGGCGTGCGCGACCCGATGGGCGTGCGGCCGCTCGTCGTCGGGCGGCTGGAGGAGTCCTGGATCCTGACCTCCGAGAGCTGCGCGCTCGACATCATCGGTGCGCGCTTCGTGCGCGACGTCGAGCCGGGTGAGATCGTCATCGTCGACGGCAACGGCCTGCGCTCGATCAAGCCGTTCACGAAGGAGAAGCGCCGCTTCTGCGTGTTCGAGCACATCTACTTCGCCCGTCCCGATTCCAGAGTTGAGGGCATCGGCGTCTACGAGGCCCGCAAGCGCATCGGCATGCAGCTCGCCCAAGAAAGCCCGGTGACCGCCGATGTGGTCGTGCCGGTGCCCGATTCCGGCGTACCGGCGGCGATCGGGTATGCCGCCGAATCCGGCCTGCCGTTCGAGCTCGGCATCATCCGCAATCACTATGTCGGCCGCACCTTCATCGAGCCGGCCGATCACATCCGGCACCTCGGCGTCAGGCTGAAGCACAACGCAAACCGTGCCCATATCGAGGGCAAGCGCGTCATCCTAGTCGACGATTCGATCGTACGCGGCACCACCTCGATGAAGATCGTCGAGATGGTGCGCAACGCCGGCGCCCGCGAGGTGCACATGCGCATCGCCGCCCCGCCGACCACCGACCCTTGCTTCTACGGCATCGACACGCCCCAGCGCGAGAAGCTGCTCGCCTCGCGCTACGACGTCGCCGGCATGGCGAAGTTCATCGGCGTCGACTCCCTCGCCTTCCTGTCGATCGGCGGCCTCTACAAGGCGATGGGATTGCCAGGCCGCGATCCCAACAATCCGACCTTCTGCGACGCCTGCTTCACCGGCGATTACCCCATCTCGCTCGACGATGTGCTGGGCGTGGAAGACCGTCAGCTCTCGCTGCTCGTCGAATCGGCCTGAGGTCTTCGCGTGACTGCAGCTTCTCCCGGTCGCCTGGCTGGCCGTCTGGCGCTGGTCACCGGTGCCTCGCGCGGGCTCGGCGCGGCGGCGGCGCTGGCCTTCGCTCGCGAAGGCGCGCATTGCGTGCTGGTCGCCCGCACGGTGGGCGGGCTGGAGGAGCTCGACGACAGGATCAAGGCCGTGGGCGGCAGCGCCACACTGGTGCCGCTCGACGTCACCGACGGGCCGGGCATCGACCGCCTGGGCGCCGCCCTCTACGAACGCTTCGGCCGCCTCGACATTCTTCTGGGCAACGCCGCCATCCTGGGCGTGCTTTCCCCGATCGGCCACATCGACCCCGCCGTGTTCGAGCAGGTCATGGCGGTGAACGTCACGGCCAACTGGCGGCTGATCCGCTCGCTCGATCCGCTGCTTCGCCGTTCCGATGCCGGCCGCGCGATCTTCGTGACATCGGGCATCGCCCACAAGAGCGTGCCTTACTGGAGCGCGTATGCCGCCAGCAAGGCCGCGCTCGAGGTGCTCGCCACCACCTACGCCGCCGAGGTCGCACACACCGCCGTGCGCGTCAATCTCTATAGTCCCGGACCGATGCGCACCAACATGCGCGCCCAAGCCTTTCCGGGCGAGCCGCCGGAACAGCAGGTCCCGCCGGAGGCGCATGCCGAGGGGCTGATCAGCTTGGCCCTGCCTTCGTGCACCATGAATGGCCAGTGGGTCGCGGGCGACGCGGCTCTAGACCGCTCGAGTGATCACTGAAAGGCTGCCCGCAGCGCCGGGGCGGGATTTGATCTAACGCGCCAGTTGATCTGCTCGATGGCCTGGTCGATGCATTGCTTGAGCTCGGCGGCCGCGCGCCAACGGGCAATGTCGGGGTCGGGGAGCGGTGGCATCTCACGGGCCGCGGTCATGCATGCCCTGAAGGATTTACCGTCCTCCGGATATCCCGAGCGGCCAAGCGCAGCGGCGATGCGTTCGGTGAAGGTGGGATACGGCCCGCCGCTGGACGTCCAGGACAGGTAGTCCGCAGCCGCCCCCAACCCGATCAAGAGAGTGAGCGGATCGGAGGGTTCGCGGCCGTGAACGACACGGTCCAGATAGGCAACCGTGATGTTCAAGCGGGACGTGATATCGGTCGGATCGCGGTCGGCCGCCCGGGAGTACTTGCCGACGGCGGCATCGAAGTCGCCGAGCGCCCGCAAGGTATTGCCCCATTCGACGTAGAACGCGCCGGTGCTCACGCCGTTGACTTCGGCCGAACGGTATAGAGCCGCAGCCCGGCCGAGCACGCGCAGCTCGGCGGGTTGTCCGGCGGCAGTCGTGATCATCCCCGACCGGGTGCGGCGATGCGCCATCAGCATCCATTGCCGATAGATCAGATAGGCTTCGAGTCGGCTGACGAACCCCGCGAGTGTCGTATTGCGCTGCGGGGGGATGCTCCGGAGTATCGCCTCGGCTTCCGCAAACGTGGACTCGGCCAGATAGAGTTGCCACTGCAATCCTGACGTAGGCTCCTCGGACCAGTGCATTCCGACGGTCGCCTCATGCATCAAGACGCCTTTGCGTACATGCGCTTCGGCCATTGTGGTGAGCGCACCGGCGGAGTCCGGCAGGTTGCGCGCCAGCTCGGCGAAGCGGCTGATCGCCTGATCGAACTCGCTGAGCTGCTGAGCCCGGTCGATCCCGGACATGGCCATTGCCCGCGCCATATGTATCTGGCCGAGCACGTACGGTATCCAGGCGCTGTGATCGGCACGACCTCTTTCGAGGACGCGGGCGATCAACGCCTGCGTCTTCTCGAACGCGCATCGATCCCGTCGATTTTTGATGCGGATTTCCTCTCTGGCCACGAGCGTGGCGCCCGGCAGGATTCCCGCATCGAGATTGCTGCAGATCCGCCGCTCCCTGCTCAGGACGTAGGCGGCGGCGATCTTCGGATCGACGAACGACATGGCGCTCAAGGCCACGCATTCGACGAGCTCGTCGATGCCCTGCGGTGTGTTGTCGGTGTCGCAGCTGGCCCGAGCCGTGATATCGCCGACCATCGTCACCGACGACGTATAGCCTGTCGGAGCTCTTCGGCTGCCGATGGAGATCTTGATGGTCGGATGCTTGACGCCAAGCGCGCTCGCGATCTCGCCCACGCTCGTGGTCAGATTGAGAGGGGCGCCGAATTCCTTCAAGTTGATCGGCCGACTGATGATCGAGCTCGATTGCTCGACGGCAAAGGGCTCGGCGGCCGATTGATAGGAACCGGCCCACTCGCCCGTCCCGACGCGCTGGATGGCCGCGAGATGTCTCGACACCTCGTTACCCATCGCCTCCGAGTTCAACCCGCCCTTGGCATCGTCGACCTGGACGACCACCGGCTCGATGATGACCCGTTCCCGCACGATCTCGCGCACCAGGAAGGTCGACCCAACGACGAGCAGTGCGATCACGACGAACGAGACCGCGCTCTTGCGCAAGAGCTCAAGGGTCTGCGCAACGGTTCCGAGCGAGGGAAGCCAGACGCGGAACGGCTTGCTGGCGGTTTGCTTGCCGCCGTCTCCGGGCGCTGCGTCTCCGCCATCGGCGGATGGAGAAGGTCCCGTCGCTGACAGGTCATCGAAGCGCGCCATGACGCGAATGTAGATCGCACGCCGCGCTGCCCGTATGTGAAAAAGCGCACGTTGCATGCGCGATTGGCGTGTATCAGCGGGAATGCAATCAGGCGGACCCACCTGCGGTCCTACCTAGACGAATCGTGATCTAACGCTTGGAGCTCCGGCTCACGAAAGGATTGCGCGGCTTGCGCATGGTGAGCCGGATCGGCACGCCAGGCAGGCCGAAATCGTCACGCAGCCTGTTCATCAGAAAGCGCAGGTAGTCGTCGCCCAGCTCTTCCGGCTGGCTTACCGTCAGCACGAAGGTCGGCGGCCGCCGCTTGATCTGGGTCATGAACCGCAGCCGGATGCGCCGGCCCTTGGCGAGCGGCGGTGGATGCAGCGTCTCCATCTCGCGCAGCCAGCGATTGAGCTTGGGCGTCGGCACGCGCTTGTTCCACACGTCGTAGGTCGCGAACACGGCCGGCATCAATTTGTCGATGCCGCGCCCGCTCAGCGCCGACAGGCCGACGATCGGCAGATCCTTGACCTGGGCGAACGAGGCCTCCAGGCGGTCGGTGAGCTTGCGCCACGCCTTGCTCGCAGCGGAGCGGTCGTTTGCGAGAAGGTCTGTCTTGTTGACCGCGATCACCAGGGCGCGTCCCTCTTCGATCACCCAGCCCGCGACCGCGAGGTCCTGCTTCTCGGCCATGTTGGTGGCGTCGAGCACGACCACGGCGACATCAGCCAGCCGGATGGCGTCCAGCGTGTCGGCGACCGACGCCGCCTCGAGCTTGGCCTCGATGCGGCTCCTCCTCCGCATGCCCGCGGTGTCGACGAGGCGCACCGGCCGCCCCTTCCACTGCCATTCGACGCGGATGGCATCGCGTGTGATGCCGGCCTCGGGACCGGTCAACACGCGTTCCTCGCCGACCAGTCGGTTGAGCAGGGTCGACTTGCCGACATTGGGCCGGCCGACGATCGCCAGCAGCAGCGGGCGCGCGGGGTCGTCCGCCTTTTCCTCGTCGGCCTCCGCGTCGACGTCGTCATCCTCGGCGTCTTCCTCGGGCATCGGCGCGATGTGCCTGGCCAGCGCCTCGTGCAGGTCGCTCAGCCCTTCACCATGCTCCGCCGACACCGGGATGGGCTCGCCCAGTCCCAGCCCGTGCGCCTCGGCGAGTCCCTGCTGCCCGGCACGGCCCTCGCACTTGTTCGCCACCAGGATCACCTTGCCGGCGCGCTTGCGCAGCCACCCGGCGAAGCTCTCGTCGAGCGGCACGACGCCCGCCCGTGCGTCGATCAGGAACAGCACGGCATCGGCGCTATCGATCGCACGCTCGGTGAAGCGGCGCATGCGTGCTTCCAGCGCCTCGCCACCCGCCGTCTCCCAGCCGGCGGTGTCGAGCAGCGTGAAGGCGAGGTCGCCGAGCTGCGCCGGCGCCTCGCGCACGTCACGGGTCACGCCCGGCGTGTCGTCGACGATGGCGCGGCGCCTGCCGACGAGGCGGTTGAACAGAGTCGACTTGCCGACGTTGGGCCGGCCGACGATGGCCACCCTCGGGGCCACCCGTGGAAGGAATGGCGTGTCGTCAGCGGAGGGCAATGACCCGCCCTGAATCGGTCAGCACGTAGATCGTCCGATTGGCGATCACGGGCGCGAGCCGGATGGGGTCGCGCAGATCCATCTTGCCCAGGATCTCGCCGGTATAAGGCGAGACGGACAACAGCTCGCCCAGCGTGCCGCCGATCAGCAAGCGGTCGCCGGCCAGCACCGGACCGGACCACAGGACCGGCCGCTTGCGCGCCTCGTCGTGGTATTGCGTGAGCGGCGTCACCCACTTGATCTTGCCGCCGTCTCGCGTCAGCGCCGCGACGTCGGCGGCGCTCGTGGTGACGAACACGAAGCGGCCGGCCGCCCATGGCGTCTGGTTTCCGCCGATGCCGCGTTCCCACACGCGCTGGCCCGAGCGCAATTCGACCGCGGCGAGCTGGCCCGCCGTGCCCATCGCCAGCACCAGGCCGCGATCGATGACCGGGCGGCCGCGAATGTCCGTCAGATTGCCGAAAGCGCGTACTTCGCCGCGCGCGCCGATCATGGTCTCGTTCCACACCGGCCGGCCGTTGTCGACGCGCAGCCCGACCAGCTCGCCCGAGGAGAACGGCGCCACGACATATTCGCCCGAGCCCGCCGGGCTGTTGCCGCCGACGAAGCCCGCGCTCTCCTGCAGGCCGGTGAACTGCCAGAGCTCGGCGCCGTCGACCGCCGCCAGCGCCTGCAGCTTGTTGTCGATGCTGATGGCGAACACGCGGTCGGCGAAGACCAGCGGCGCGCCGCGCACCGGCGCGCTCACGGTCGACATCCAGATTTCCTTGCCGTCGTTGGGATCGAGCGAATAGACGGCCGCGAATCCCGTGGTCACGAACAGCTTGCCGCCATAGTAGGCGAGCCCTCCGCCGAACTCGTCACCGTCGCGCGCCTTCTCGGGCTTGAGGGTCACCCGCCAGACGAGCTGGCCGGTGTCGGCATTGAAGGCCGAGACGGTGCTCTGCGCGTCCTTGGCGAACACCTTGCCCTCGGCGACGATCGGAGGCGTCGTCAGGATGCGGGACGAGGTCGAGCCGGCGCCGACGTCGGCTGTCCAGATGATCTGCGGCGAAGCACTGACCGCGAGGTTGTGCATGGCGTAGTTGGCGAAGCCGCCGGACTGCGGCCAGGAGTCGTTGACCGCCGGCGCCGGCAGCACGACCGGGACCGTGGCGAGGTCCTTGTCGGGCTCGAGCTCACTGCGCTCGGAGAACACCGGAACGCGCTCGCCCTGCAGCGGCGTCTTGCTGCTTCCGAACCAGTCGCTGACCGTGTCGCAGGCCGACAGCGACACGGCGAGCAGGACGCCGACGAGACCGATGCGGGACGACGCCGCGACACGCCACACGTTTTGCATCGCCGTTACTTAGCCTCTGCTGCGCCGTGGAGATTGAGCATCGCCGAAGCGCGCTGCGCGGCCGCCTGAGGCGCCTGCGGATCCTTGGCGATCTCGCTCCACAGCTCGCGGGCACGCTTGAGGTCGCCCTTGCGCAGCGCCAGCATCGCCTGCAACTCGCGCACGCTCAGCCGAAACGGCCTGTCAGGGCCCGCCAGGGGCTCGAGCTTGGCGACCACCTCCTCGGCCCGCGGCGTATCGATGCTCTTGAACGCGGCGATCACGTTGGCGAGGTCGGTGAGCTCAGTGGAGGAAAGCGTCGGCGCCACCGCCAGGAGCGCCGTGACCTGGTCATCGAGCGGCTCGCGCAGTTGCGCCGCGACCAACGCCGCCAGCGAGCGATAGGGCTGCGGCGCGTTGTTCGCCTGGTCCTCGAGCGCTTTCAGCGCGGCCGGTCTGTCCTGCTCGACCTGCGCCAGCGCCGCCGAATACGCAGCACTCGCTTCGGCGCGGCGCGCGGCATCGTACTGCCGCCAGCCCACGAGCGCCGTCACGCCGACGACGACGGCCACGGCTCCGGCCACGACCCAGGTACCCCAACGTTTCCACCATTCCTTCAGCTCGTCCTTGCGGACGGCCTCGTCGATCTCATGAAAAGCGGCGGAATCGGACACGATGGCTCCCGGATTTATCGCGGAATATCAACGGCTTCAGGGGCGGTTCATAGACCCGCAATCCGCCTTTGGCAAACCATGGCAGCAAGGCCTTTTGGGGGCGCTTTACCCTTCGCGACGCTTCTGCAACAATTCACCTCGACGTCATGGTTCAAGTTCCGGCCGCATGACCAACCTGTACCGTTTGGCCGACCAAAAGGCCCGGCGCCGCATTGTCTCATTC
>JAEWIV010000179.1 GCA_023386865.1 Pseudomonadota bacterium | reverse complement strand
GGCCACGATCACCTGCTTCGCCCGCCATGTGCCGTCCGGACCGCTCAGCGTCTTGCTCGCGGCACCTTCGATCTTGTCGATGCGCGACGGCATCAGGGAGACGCCGAGTTCCTCGTTGCGGCCGAGCAGGCCTGCCGCGAGCTCGGCGCCGCCCACGGTGCCCACCGCCGGCCAGCCGTCGAGCGCACCCACGTTCATCACCAGCCCACCGGGCATGCCGTCGGCGATGAAGTGGCCCACCGATACGCCGGCCAACGCCGCATGATGGGCCGCGGTGAGGCCGGCGATGCCGCCGCCGATCACGGCGATGTCGAAATTCGTCCCCGCCACGTCGTCTGCTCCTTACCTTTCCACCAAGGCCCTCGCCGCTTCACGCGCATCTGCGAGCAGCGCCGCCCAGTCCGCCGGCAGGCGCACCTCCCGCGTGATGCAGGCCGGCGGAAAGCCCCAGGAGGGGCAGTAAGCGTTCTGCGGGATCGGGATGTCGCCGCCCGCAACCACCAACACGATATCGTCGGGCGAACGCGCGGCCGGGATGTCGCCGGTCTTGGCGGCTTCCTCCACCCAGTCCGGCCAGCGGCGGCCTGCAACGATGCGCTCGGTCAGCCAGGACTTCTGCCAATCCTCGCGCCGCCAGCGGCCGTGCTGCCACAGGTAACGCCGCACGTCGTCCTTGCTCATGCCGCGGCGCGCGCAGTCGGCGGCCACGGCGGGCGCGATCAGCACGGTCGGCCGGCCGCTCCACAGGATGCCGAAGCCCGACGCCGCGGTGCCCATCACGCTGGCGATCTCGGGCAGGAAGCCGGTGACGTTGATCACGCCCTCGGCCCGCGTCACCGTCACCGCGCTCGTGGGCTGCAAGGGCGCCCACGGGCTCTGCGCCTCGTTCTCGGCGAGGCAGAGCGTGTAGCGGCCAGGCTGGCCGAGGCCGGCGAAGGCCACCGCGCCGGGCCAGCCGCCGCCCAGATTGTGCATCACCAGGCGTAGCGCGCGGCCGATCGCGGCGTTGGCCTGCCAGCCGGGCCCCAGCGCGCCGAAGCTCGCATTGACGCCGATCTCGCGCGCCACCGGGCCGTTCAGGATCAGCATCGGTGTGACGTTCTCGTCCGTCGTCTGCACGCCGCGCATGTTGAAGTCGGGATCGAGCACGCACTCGACGGCGGCCAGCACCACCGGCAGATACTCCGGCCGGCAGCCCGCCATCACGGCATTGGCAGCGACCTTCTCGATGGTGGCGAGCCCCTTCAAGGGCTCGACCTCGCCCAGCACCTCGACCGGCGCGCGATCGGTGAAGGCGAGCGCCTGCTTCACCCGCGCCACGGTGGGCGGCACGACCGGCAGGCCATCGCTCCAGCCGCGCCGCAGGAACAGCTCCTGCAGGCGGTCTTCGGCACGCGGCCCGCGCACCACTTCGATGCGCTGGCGCGGGAACTCGGCGGCGAGCGGGACCTTGGCGGAAAGCCCCTGCTCGGCCGCGCGCTGCTTCAGCGTGTCGTCGATCCAGCCACCGCCAGCCTGCTGGCCCGTGGGGAGCACGATCCAGAGGCTGTCGTCATCGCTCATCCTTGCGCTTCGCTCAGTTTCATCCGCCAACCCTTCGGCAGCTTCACCGTCTTGGTCGTCGGGAACCCCAGCATGCCGTTGTGCACGAAGAGGTAGCAGTTCGAGCGCAGCGGATCGCCCGACACCGCGATCATCACGTGCTCGGGCTTGGTCACCACCGGCACCAGCCGGTTGGGATCGTTGCCGGCGAACGCCTTGGGCAGCTTGCCCAGCCGCACCCAGTCGTTGAGCGTGCGCTTGCCCGGCACCAGGTTGGTCCAGCCCCAGAGATACTTCTCGAAGAGGTGCGCCGGCATGCGGGCATTCTCGAACAGCCAGTTCTGGACGTCCTGCTTGCTCATGGTCTTGGCGATCGTCTCGGCGATCAGCGGGCTCAGCACCAGCAGCGGCCGATAGGTGCCGGTCGCCATGCCGACGGTGAAGACCAGTTCCCAGCCGGTGTGGGTCACCAGCGCATTGCCGAGATAGGGCAGCAGCTTCTCCGCACTGTCGCCGAACACCGAGACGATGACGTTGCCCCCGGTGAAGCGCGATATCGTGACCGCGCTTTCGCCGGCGGGCGCGCCCATGCCGGCGGCGACCGTGGGCCATTTCATCCTGGCCAGGCTGTCTTCGTTCTCGGCCAGCACCACGCGCCAGGTGTTGCCGAAGGTGCCCTTGTCGTTCTGGTGCAGCAGGAAGCCCGCGACGTTGCGCAGGTAGAGGCGCCAGAAGCGGCCGATCGAGGTGTTGGGCTGGAAGCCGTCGCGCAATGCGCCCTGCTCGTAGTTGAAGCCGAGCTGCTTGATCAGCGGCCCGTTCAGCACGATCAGCGTCTCGGCGCCCGGCGTGTTGCCCGAGTGCTCCACGCCGTACTGCGGATCGGCCATCGCCTCGGCGAGCGCCACAAGGATCGGCATGTACTCGGGCCGGCAGCCCGCCATCACGCCGTTGACCGCGACGTTCCACACCGTGGCCATGCGGTTGTCCGGCAGCAGCCTGCCGATCGCGTGATCGGGGGCCAAGTCGGTGAAGGCCAGGAACTCGGCGATCTTCTCCTTGGTCGGCGGCACGATCGGCAGGCCGTCGCTCCAGCCGTTCTCGAGGAACAGGCGGTTGACCTCCTCGAAACTGCCCTCGAACACGATGTCCTGGGGATCGGGATCGGCCGTCGCCTGCACCGCGGCGATCTCGCCGGTCAGGTTGCGGATCACGTGCTCGACCGTCGTGCCGAGCACGTTGCTGCGGAGCTCGCCGGCTGACTGCACGTCGACATGGCCCGGCACCGTCGCCAGCGCGAGGTTGGGATAGCCCAGCCCCACCGAGGTCGTCTTGGCCTGGCCCAGGAAGCCCTCGCAGCACAGCGAGGAGGTGGGGACGCCGGCCTGTTCTGCTACTGCGCTGACCCGCAACACGGCGGGTGTGCAGCTGCCTCAACACCCCATGCCGGAGACGACCGCGTCGATGTTCATCGACCTGATCTTGCCCGGCAGCTCGCCGAGCACGCGATGCTCCTCGTCGCCGTGCGTCGAGCCGAACGCATCGTGATCGATGAAACTCAGGCCGCTGTAGCGCTTGCCCAGCTCCTCCTTCAGCGTCGGCCAGATCTCGTCGCCGCGGAACAGGTCGTCCCACAGGAAGGCGATGGTCTTGCCGTCGAGCGTATCCAGCCGCTTGGCGAGCGGCTTGATCTCGACCGCCTTGGCGCTGCGCGGCCACACCACGGCATAGTCACCGCTGTTGCGTCGGGTCATGGCATCCTACTCCTTCACGTACCGTACGGATCAGCCGCGCATCGTGGTCGGCAGCCACAGCGCGATCTCGGGCCACAGGCAAAGCAGGAGAATAACGAGCAACATCAGCGCCACGTAAGGGGCCGAGCCTGCCGCCACCTCGGAGAATTTCGCACCGCCTGATATGGCATGGATGGTGAAGAGGTTGAGGCCCACCGGCGGCGTGATCTGGCCCAGCTCGATCAGCACCGTGAGGATGACGCCGAACCAGATCAGGTCGAAGCCGAAGGCCTTCACGAGCGGCAGGAGCACGGGCAGGGTCATGTAGATCATCGACACGCCGTCGACGAAGCAGCCCAGCACGAGATAGAGCACGACCAGGGCCACGAAGAACTGCCACTTGCCGAGCCCCAATCCCATCACCCATTCGCTGACGGTCCGGCTCACGCCGGAGTAGGTCAGCGCGGTCGACAGGATCTGGGCGCAGATGATGATCAGCGCGACCATGCAGGTGGTCTTGACGGTGGCCATCAGCGATTCGGTGAACACCCGGCGCGTGAAGCTGCGATAGCCGAGCGCCAGCAGAATGGCGCCGGCCGCGCCCAGCGCCGAGGCCTCGGTCGGCGTGGCGACGCCGGAATAGATGCTGCCCAGCACCACGACCAGCAGGCCCAGCACGGGGAAGACATGCACCGCCTGGCGGGTCCGCGCCTGCGCAGTCGCAACGTCGCGCGCGGGGGCGTAGGACGGCTTCAGCAGCAGCAGGACGGCGATGAAGACCATGAAGATGCCCGCCATCAACAGGCCGGGCAGCACGCCGGCCATGAACAGGCGGGCGATCGATTCCTCGACCAGGGCGCCGTACAGCACCATGACGATGCTGGGCGGGATCAGGATGCCGAGCGTGCCGCCGGCGGCGAGCGAGCCGAACACGGTCCGGGGTTCGTAGCCGCGCTTCAGCATTTCGGGGATCGCCACGGTGCCGACCGTCGCCGCCGTGGCGACGCTCGAGCCGGACACGGCAGAGAACACGGCGCAGCTCGCGATGTTGGCGTGCAGCAGCCCGCCCGGCAGGCGTCCGAGCAGGACCACGACGCCGCGATAGAAATAGCTGCTGACGCCGCTGCGCAGGATGATCTCGCCCATCAGCAGGAACATCGGCACGGCGATCAGGATGTAGCTGTTGGCGTTGTTCCAGACGACCGACGACAGGGCGGTCAATCCCAGCAGGCCCTTGCTGAGATACAGCACCAGCACGCCGCAGATGCCGAGCGCGAAGGCCGTCCATTGGCCGGCCACCAGCATGACGGCGAGGCTTGCGACCAGGATCAGGGTCAGGAGTTCCAGAGTCATGGCCGCCCTAGGGAATGTGCCGGACGCGATCGACGATCCAGGCCAGGAGCTGAAGCAGCAGGACCGTCAGCCCCAGCACCATCACCGACTGCGGGATCCATTCGGGCGTGTCGATGATCGACACCGCGCGCGTGTCGCGATCGAAGGCGTATATCACCTGGCGGATGCAGACCCAGAGGGTGAGCGCGGAGAAGATCGTTGCCGTCAGCACGATCAGCCAGCGCAGCACCTGCTTGAGGCCGCCGTGGACGCGGTCATACAGCAGCTCGACGCGGATGAAACCGCCCTCGCGCAGCGTCCACGCCAGGCCGAGGAAGATCGCGGCGGCGTTGAGGTAGCCCGCGATCTCGTCGGTCACCAGCAGCGAGGCCTGGAACTGCCGCAGCACCGTCTCGAGGCAGACGATCACCAGGATGGCGACGACGGCTGCGGCCGCCAGCACGCCGCAGGCCCAGGCGAGGCGTCCGACCCAGCGGTCGAGCGCCCCGCGCGAGGGCGCTTCAGGGGAAGGTTTCATGGCTGCCCCGTCACTTGCCGAGCGCGGCCTGGATCTCCTTCAGCATCGCCGTGCCGTTGGCGCCCTGCGACGCCGACCACTGCTCCCAGTAGGGGCGCATCCTGGCCATCAGCGCGTCGATCTGGTCCTTGGGCGGAACGAAGAGGTCGACCTTGTACTGGGTCTTGAGGATGTCGAGGTCCTTGGCCTCGTCGCCGAGGTTGGCGGCGCGGAAACGCGGCGCATAGGCCTTGGCCACCGCATCGAGCTTGGCGCGCGTGTCGGCATCGAGCTTGTCGTAGGCGGCGATGTTCACCAGCGTGTAGTCGGGCCCGCCGATATGGATGTCGCCCAGCCAGCCCCACTGCACGAACTCGTACCATTTCGCGCCGACGACGTTGAAGCCCGCGGTGATGAAGCCGTCGGCGACGCCGCGCTCCATGGCGACCGGCACTTCCGCCGTGGTCAGGCTGACCGACGAGGCGCCGAGCTGCTTCAGCATCTCGGCCTGCTTGCCGTCGGTCGAGCGGATCTTGCGGCCCTTGAAGTCGTCGATGGTGCGGATCGGCTTGCCCTTGCCGAAGACGTTCTGCGTCGGCCAGGTGTGATAGAAGAGGTTCTTGACGCCAGCCTTGGCGAACAGCGGCGTCGTGAACTTGTCGATGATCGGCCAGACCTTGTCGAGTTCCTGGGCGTTGCGGACGAGGAACGGCAGGCTGGTCATCGAGGCCAGAGGCACCGCCCCGGAGATGAACCCCATATAGGCCTCGGCGAGCTGCACCTGGCCGTCGCCCGCCACCTTGACGACCTCGGTTGCGCGGAACGGCAGCTCGCCGGCCGGCCGCACCACGATCTCGAGCTTGCCGTTCGTGGCCTTCCTGATCTCTTCGGCGAACTCCTTGTAGCGCAGCGTGATCGGATGGGTGACGCCGGTCACGGCATAGAGGTCCCACTTGACGGGTGCCTGCGCCCAGACGCGGCCGCTCGCGGCGGCGGCGCCCAGCATGCCCATCACGATCGGGCGTCGGCCAATCATCTTGTGCATCGTCGTCTCCCTTCTCTCGCGTTTCTTAACTCCGTTCTGTCGTCGCCTCGTCGGCCGAGCTTCACTCTCCCTTGAGGCCGGCCGACTTGATCACCGGTCCCCATTTCTCGCGCTCGCGCTTCTCGAAGGCGGCAAGCTGTTCCGGCGAGCCGCCGGCGGGCTCGAAGCCGATCTGCAGGAGTCGTTGCCGCGTCTCGGGCTGGGCCAGGATCTTGGCGATCTCGGCGTTCAGGCGATCGACGACGGCCTTGGGCGTGCCCTTGGGTGCATAGAGCGCATTCCATGCCGTCACCTCGAAGCCCGGGAAACCCTGCTCCGCGACCGACTTCACGCCCGGCAGCAGCTCGCTCGACTTCAGCGTGGTGATGCCGAGCGGCTTCAGCTTGCCGCCCGACACCTGGGCGCGCGTCGCCGTCGCGGTGTCGATGATGACCGGAAGCTGGCCGCCGGTCACCTCGGTCATGGCGGTCGCCGAGCCCTTGTAGGGAACGCCGAACAGCGGCGCACCGCTCTGGGTCTTCAGCAGCTCGAACACCAGGCGCGCCGTCGTGCTGGGCAGCGCGATGTCGATCTTGTCGGGCTTGGCCTTGGCCGCCGCCACCAGCTCGGCGACACTGTCGGCAGGAAACGACGGATTGGCCGAGATCACCATCGGCAGCATGCCGACCAGCGCCACCGGCTCGAAGTCCTTCTGCGAGTCGTAACCCACTGACGGATAGAGGAACTCGTTCATGGTCTGCGTCGCCACGGTGCCCATCAGCAGCGTGTAGCCGTCGTTGGCCGAGCGCGCGGCCTCGGCGGTGCCGATGTTGCCGCCGGCGCCAGGCTTGTTGTCGACATAGACCTGCTGGCCCAACGCCCGGGTGAGCTGCTCGGCGAACAGCCGCGCGCCGACGTCGGTGCCCTGGCCCGCCTGGTAGGGGACCACGATCCTGACCGGCTTGGCCGGCCAGGTCTGGGCGTTCGCCGGCAGGCCGAACGCCAGGCCGGCGACAAGCACGGATACGAACGCCAACGCTTTCGACTTCATGGTTTCACTCCCTCAAGCGACCTTCTTATGATTCTTCAGCGGCTCGGCAGCTCGACGATGGCGCTGCCCAGCACCGACAGCTCGTCGTCCTGGTTGCGCGCCTCCTGCTCGATCTCGACCAGGTGCCGGCCGTTCTCCGCGTACTTGCGCTTCACCTTGCCGTTGATGAACAGGATGTCGCCTGCCGGGTTGTGGCGGCGGATCTTGCAGGTGGCGTTGCGCAGCATGCCGTCGTCGCCCATCCAGTTGGTGAGATGGTGAGTCAACCACGAGGCGCGCTCGGGCCCGTAATCGTAGGCACCGGGCGCGCCGACCTCGTGGGCGAACTCCTCCTCCCAGTGCACGCGCTCGGGGCAATCTGGAATGCCGAAGCGGTTGGCGATACCGAGGCCGGGATGGGCGTCGACCAGCTTCCAGGCGAGCTTGTTGGCGCGAATGTAGAGGCCCCCCCACCCCTGGGCATAGGCGATGAAGCCGGTGACCGTCATCGGGCCCTTGAGCATGGTGGGCAGCGCCTCGCCCTCGCCGACGTCCTGCCAGTATCGCGTCTCGCTGCCGCGGATCTTCTCCTCGGCGTAGAGCTTGTAGGCGTCGGCCAGCTCCTTCTCGGAGTAGCGCCGCGGCGCGCGGCCCTTCACCTCCTTGTACTTGGTCCCCTTCTCGCGGGCGTGGGCGCGCGCGGTGCGGAAGCACCAGCTGTCGGCGTCGGCCACCAGCTCGCCTTTCTGGTTGAAGAAATCGACATGGTAGATCTGCTGCACGGCGCGGCCGGCGAAACGGGTCTCGTGCACGACCAGGTCCTTCAGCCAGGCCTCGGTCGTGATCTCGTCGTTGCGATGCACGGTCCTGTGCCAGTTCCAGTCCGAGCCCGACCACATGGCATGAATGCCCGGCAGGCCGCCGACATAGCCCGAGACGATGCGGCTGGTCGCGAACAGGAAGCTCGGCAGGGCGATGACGTCGCCGAACCTGGTCTTGCGGGCATATTCCGGCACGCACCACAGCGGGTTGTCGTCGCCGATGCCGTGCGCATAGTGCCGGATGTTGTCGCGCGTCGCCTCGTGGCACCACGGCTCGGCCGTGACCCCGATCTTGACGCCGATCCGCTGCCGCAGGTCGTCCAGCCCCTTCTCGGTGATCTTCGGAAAGCTGCGTTCGATGGTGCTAGCCGACATGAGCCTTTTCCCTCGTGCGTAGAATCTTCCGGTTGACCTTGCCCGCCGGCGTCTTCGGCAGCTCGGCGACGAACTCGACGTGGCGCGGATATTCGTGCTGGCTCAACCTTTGCCGCACGATGTCCTGGATCTCGCGCGCAAAGGCCTCGTCACCCTTGCGCTCGGCGACGACGAAGGCCTTCACGACCTGGCCACGCAGCGAGTCGGGCACGCCGATCGCGCCGGCCTCGCGCACGTCGGGATGCTTCAGGATCGCGTCCTCGATCTCGACGGCGCTCATCGTCCAGCCCGCCGAGATGATGACGTCGTCGGCGCGGCCGCCATGGAAGAAGTAGCCGTCCTCGTCGGTGCGCCCGAGGTCCTTGGTGGCAATCCAGCGATCGCGGCGCCACACCTTCATCTCGCCCGTCACGCCCGGAGGACAAGGCCTGCCCTCGGCGTCGTGCACCTCGACACGGCCGCCCGGGATCGGCTTGCCGAGCGAGCCGCGCTTCACCGGGAAATCCGGCGCCCCCGGATAGCTCACCAGGATCACGCCGATCTCGGTCGTGCCGTACATGCTGCAGGCCGGCCGGCCGAACGTCCGCACGACGAAGTCGGCGGTCTCGCCGTCGATCGGCTCGCCGGTGAAGGAAAGCTTCTCGATGGCGTAACGGTAGCGGCCCGCCGCGCCGCAGTTGCGCATCATCCGATAGTGCGTGGCCGCCGCCGAGATGTTGGTGAAGCGGTGCTCCTGCAGGGCCGCCAACAGCCGCTCGGCATCGAACTTGCCGGCGTAGGCGCCGACCGTGATGCCGAGCGCGAGCGGCGCCAGGGTGCCGTGCCACAGGCCGTGGCCCCAGGCCGGCGAGGACGGGCAGATGAAGCGATCGCCGGGCCGCAGGCCCGTGCCGTAGAGTGCCGCCACCATGACGGTGACGATCGAGCGGTGGCTGTGCTCGACCGCCTCGGGCAGCTCGCGGGTCGTCCCCGACGTATACTGGAAGATGGCGAGCGAATCGGCTGCCGTGTCGGCTGCGAAGCGCGGCTCGAAGTGCTGCAGCGCCGACAGGAAGGCGGCGTCGGCGACGACCACGCGCGCGCCGGCCTGGCCGAGGGCCGGCGCCTTCTCGGCGTTGGTCACCAGCAGGCGGGGCTTGCAGTCGTCGATGCGCAGCTTCACGCCGTCGGGACCGAACAGCGTGAACAACGGCACGGCGATCGCACCCCGCTTCATGGTGCCGAACACGGCCGCATAGAACGCGCGCGACGGCTCGAGCATGATGGCGACGCGATCGCCGGGCTGCACGCCCTCGGCGGCCAGCCAATGGGCGAAGCGCGCCGAATCCTCGGCGATGTCGCGGAAGCTCAGCGTCTCGCTCGAACCGTCGGCGCGGACGACGATCACCGCCGGGTTGGCCCGGCCGGCATGCCGGTCGATGCATTCGTGGGCGATGTTGAGACGCTGGCGATCGCCGTCGAACAGCTCCCACAGCTTTGCCGAGGAGAACTCCGCCTGCGCGTCCGCGTAGCTCATGAGGTCGGTCAGCCTCGCCATGGCGGCATCCTGGCGGGTGGACGGTGGTTGTACAATAGTTTCCATGATTGTATATAGACAATCATGAAAGAGCGTCCCGGCCCGCGCATCCGCGCCGTTCCCGCCGTCACCCGCGCGGTCGCCATCCTGCGCCTGCTGAGCCGCAGCCGCACGCCGCTCGGCGTGAAGGCGATCGCCCAGCCCCTGGGCCTCGTCCCCAGCACGGCGCTGCACATCCTGCGCGCGCTGATGGCCGAGCAGCTGGTGCGCGTGGAGCCGCTCACCAAGCAGTACAGCCTGGGGGTCGGCATGCTGCCGTTGGCGCGCGCCGTGCTGGAGAACGGCGACTTTCCCAACCTCGTGCAGCCGAGGCTCGACGAGCTGTCCAGGCGCTATCCGGTCACCGCGATCGGCGTGGAACTGCCCGACCTCGACCACATGGTCGTGGTGGCCCTGGCGCGTTCACAGGCGCCGGTTCGCCTGCATGTCGACGTCGGCAGCCGCTTCCCGGCCCTGATCAGCGCCACCGGACGGTGCCTGGCGGCCTTCAGCGACCAGCCGTGGCGCGAAATCGAGAAGCGATTCCACCGGCTGCGCTGGCACAACGCGCCCGACTACGAGACCTGGCTCAAGGAGGTCGACCTCGCGCGCCGCCAGAAGTTCAGCGTCGACCGCGGCAACTACATCTCCGGCGTGACGATCGTGGCCGTGCCGGTATTGAACGGCCGCGGCAAGGTCACCCACACGCTCGTCGCAGTCGGCCTCGGCAACCAGCTCGACCGCACGACCTCGCTCAAGCTCGCCAACGACATGAAAGGCGTTGCCGCAGAGCTGACGGCGCAGTCGATGCCGCAGCGGTAGCGATCACGCCAGCAACTGGCCGGACCAGATGCCGCCTTCGACCCGGTCGCGCACGATGCCGGCAATCGCCTCGCCGGCGAAGCGCGCGAGCCGCGGCGCCGGACGATCGGCGGGATAGGACAGCACCAGGCGCCGCACCGGCACCGGCTCGACGAGCGGCGCCGCCGCCAGCCGTCCCGCCGCGATGTCGTCATGGATCGGCGCGAGCGGCAGGATTGTCCATCCGTGCCCGTGGCGGACGAGGTCCTTCAGCGTCGCGTAGGAGTCGGTCTCGACGGCGACGTCGAGGGCGATGCCTGCTTCGATCGCGCAGCGCTCGACGATCGTCCGCAAGCCATGGCGCACGCTGGGCAGCAGCATGCGTCGGCCGTCGAGCTCCCTGAAGGCGATGGCGCGGGTGCCGGAGAAGGCGGCATCCGGCGGCCCGATCAGGAACAGGTCTTCCAGCAGCAGCGGCTGCAAGCGCAGCGAGCGCGCCGCGTGCGGATCGTAGAGCACGGCGACGTCGATCTCGCCGCGATGCAGCCAGTCGAGCAGGTAGCCGGTGTAGGCCGCGACCAGACGCAACTCGGCCTGCGGATGCGCCTTGCCGAAGGAGGCGACCAGCGGCACCGAGACGATGTCGGCCACCGTCGGCGGAAAGCCGATGGCGATCTGGCCGCGCAGCGGGGCGCCGGCATCCGAGGCCGCGGCACGCAGCTCCTCGAGCTCGCTCATCACCCGCGCCGCGTGCTTCAGGACCTCCTGGCCCTGCTCGGTCAGGACCATGCCGCGGCCATGGCGCGCGAACAGCCGCACACCCAGCTCCTGCTCGAGCAGCCGCACCTGGCGGCTGAGCGCCGGCTGGGCGATGCGCAGCCGGTCCGCCGCCTTGCTGAGGCTGCCGAGCTCGGCGACGTGGATCAGGGTGCGAAGTTGGGCCAGCTCCATGGAGCGATACAATATCGCTATATCTGGTCACGGCGAATAGCTGTCGAAATAGCGGCCGGCGATAGCTACAAGACAGGCATGAACGCCCAAACAAGCGCCGATTGGCGCGACGAGATATTCGAGGTCCTCCAGGCCCACGATATCAAGCAGGTCTATCACGTGCCCGATGCCGGCCATTCGCGGCTGATCGAGCATTGCCAGCGCTCGAACTCGATCCGCACCGTGCCGCTCACCACCGAGGAAGAAGGCATCGGTCTGGCCGCCGGCGCCTGGCTGGGTGGACAGCGCTCGGCGCTGCTGATGCAGAGCTCGGGGGTGGGCAACACCATCAACATGATGGGGCTCACCAAGACGCTGCGCTTTCCGTTCCTGACCTTGATCACGATGCGCGGCGAATGGGGCGAGTTCAATTCCTGGCAGTACCCGATGGGCCAGGGCACGCCCAAGGTGCTCGAGGCGATGGGCGTGCTGGTCTATTCCGTCGACAAGGCCTCGGAGGTGAAGGCCACGGTCGACGCCGCGGCGCGCGCCGCCTTCAACGGCGGCCAGTCGGTCGCCGTGCTGCTGCGCCAGAAGCTGATCGGCATCAAGGATTTCGGGAAGAAGACCGCAAAATGAGCAAGGCCACTCTGCAGCGTCGTCCGCTGGTCAAGAAGATCCTCGAAGGCGCCGACGACGATCTTCTGGTGATTGCGGGCCTCGGCTCGTCGAACTGGGACATCACCGAAGCGGGCGACCGTCCGCTCAACATGCCGCTGTGGGGCGCCATGGGCGCGCCGGTCAGCATGGGCCTGGGTCTCGCCCTGGCGCAGCCCGGCAAGCGCGTGCTGGTGATCACCGGCGATGCCGACCTGATGATGAACCTGGGCGCGCTCGCCACGGTGGCAACGCAGCAGCCGGAGAACCTGGCGATCGTCGTGCTCGACAACGAGAAGTTCGGCGAGACCGGCAACCAGGCCTCGCACACCAGCCCGCGCAACAACGGCCCGACCGAGTCGGGCGCCGGCGCCGACCTGGCGATGATCGCCAGGGGCTGCGGCATCGCCGACGTCGGCACGGTGCGCGAGGCGAGCGAGGTGGCCGAGCTCGTGAAGGCGGCGCGGACCACGAAGGGCCCGGTCTTCCGCCTGGTCAAGGTGATGGTAGAGAAGCTCGAATTCGTGATGCCGCCGCAGGATGGCGCGCATCTGAAGGACCGTTTTCGCCAGGCGTTGCTCGGTCACGCCTGACGACGGAGCGGCCGCCGAGAAAGTGAGCTGCGCCGATACCTGACGGGCCGGTACAGTGCGGCCATGGCCAGACGCATCGTCATCTGCGGCGGCGGCGCGATCGGTGCCGCGACCGCCTATTTCCTCGCCCGACGCGGCGCCGAGCCCATCGTCATCGAACGCCACGAAGTCGCCGGCGCGGCTTCCGGCAAGTCAGGCGGCTTCCTGGCGCTCGACTGGTGCCGCGGCACTCCGCTCGACCGGCTGGCCCGGCGGAGCTTTGCGCTGCACGCCGAGCTTGCCGACACCCTCGGCAATCCGTGGGGCTATCGGCGCCTCGACACGTACGGCGGCCATGCTTTCGAGAACGGCGGCGCGCTCGGTCGAGGCGAACGGCCGTGGCTGTCCGACGCGGTGGCCCTGACGGGACGGCTCGGCTCGCCGCGGACCACGGCAATCGTCGAACCGCGCGCCTTCACCCGAGGCCTGATGGCGGCCGCCGAGAAGCACGGCGCCACCTTGCGCCACGGCACGGCCGTCGACCTGGTGCGCGACCGGGCCGGCAGCGCCCGTGGCATCACGCTCGACAGCGGCGAGACCGTCGAAGGCGATGCGGTGGTCGTCGCCATGGGACCGTGGTCGATCCTGGCGACGCGCTGGCTGCCGCTGCCCGCGGTGTACGGCTACAAGGGCCACAGCCTGATCTTCCGGACCGGCGAGGCGATCGCGGCGGAGGCCCTGTTCCTCGAGTATCAGGAGGCGAGCGGCGAGGTCCTGACGCCGGAACTGTTCCCCCGCGCCGACGGCACGACCTGGGTGTGCGCGGTCTCGAGCACCGAGCCGCTGCCGATCGATCCCGCGCAGGTGACGCCCGACGAGGGCGCGCACGAGCGGCTCGAGGCGATGTGCCGGACCATCTCGCCTGTCCTGGCCACCGCCCCCATCACGGCGCGCCAGGCCTGCTTCCGGCCGGTCACCGACGATGGCCTGCCGATGATCGGTGCCGTGCCGGGCGTGGACGGGGCCTATGTCGCCTCCGGACACAGCGTCTGGGGCATGCTCAACGCTCCGGCTACCGGCGAGGCCCTCGCCGAGCTGGTCCTCGATGGCGCATCCCGCCAGGTCGATCTCAGCCCCTTTGCGGCCGGCCGGCTACCGATTTTCGATCCAAGACGGCTGCGTTAGCCCCGTGATTTGCCCGAATTCGGGCAAATCTGTACAAATCGAGCCCTCAGCCGACTAGAGGTGTTCGTGGACGACGCCGAGTTGGACGATTTGAACGAGCTCGTGGAGTACCTGGCCCGGACATCGAGGTTGGAGCCCAAGGAGGCTCGCCGCGTGGTCGACGACGTCCTGTCGTTCCTGGCCGAGGAGCCCGAGGCGTTCGTCCGCCGGCGCCATCTGGCGCTGCAGCGCCTGGGCCTGTCGAACACCGCGATCTTCACCCGGCTGCAGGACGAACTCGCGGCGCGCCGCTTCCCGGCGCCGGCCTACAGCACGCGGCAGCTGCGCCGCATCATCTACGGCTAGGAACTTCCATGTGCGGCATCGTCGGCTACATCGGCAAGCGTCAGGCAGCCCCCATCCTGATGGCCGGGCTCAATCGCCTGGAGTACCGCGGCTACGATTCGGCCGGCATCGCCATAGCGACCAAGGGCGCGCTCAGGATCGCCAAGCGCAAGGGCCGCGTGCGTGAGCTCGAGGACCTGAAGCCGCACCGCTTCAAGGGTACCGCCGGGATCGCCCATACGCGCTGGGCAACCAACGGCGAGCCGAGCGACCGCAATGCCCATCCTCACAGCGACAGCGCGGGCCGCTATGCCGTGGTCCACAACGGCATCATCGAGAATGCCACCGCCCTCCGCGCGCAGCTCGCAGCGCAGGGCACGAGCTTCAGTTCCGACACCGACACCGAGGTGATCGCCCATCTGGTCGCGCTGATGGACGACGGCTCGCCGCTGGAGACGGTGGTCAGCGCGGTGCTGAAGCTGCTGGTCGGCACCTACGGCCTCGCGGTCATGGATGCCGAACGTCCCGACGTGCTGGTCGTGGCGCGCAACGGCAGTCCGGTCATGCTGGGCCTGGGCGACAGGGAGACGCTGTTCGCTTCCGATGCCTCCGCCTTCGTGCGGCATGCCACCAGCGTCGTGCATCTCGATGACGGCGAGATCGCCGTCGTGCGCGCCGACGGCTACGAGACCCGCAAGCTCGACGGCACCAGCACCGTCAAGACGCCGTCGGCGATGGTGTGGAAGGACGAGTCCTTCGACAAGGGCACGTTCGACCACTACATGCGCAAGGAGATCGCCGACCAGCCCGAGGCGCTGCGGCGCACGCTGAGCGGGCGGCTCGAGCCGCGTTTCCAGACCACGCATCTCGGCGGCATCACGATGACCGCACGCGAGCTGCTGGACGTGCGACGCATCCGGATCCTGGGCTGCGGCGCGGCCTACATCGCGGGCGCCCTGGGCGCGCACCTGATCGAGCAGCTCGCCCGCATCCCCTGCCAGGCCGAGCCCGCCTCGGAGTTCCGCTACCGCAATCCCGTGATCGAGATGGACACGCTCTACATCGCGGTCAGCCAGTCGGGCGAGACGTTCGACACCCTGGCCGCGGTGCAGGAGGTCAAGCGCAAGGGCGGCCGCGTGATGGGGATCGTCAACGTCGTCGGCAGCACCATCGCCCGCGAATGCGGCCAGGGCATCTACCTGCATGCCGGACCCGAGGTCGCGGTCGTCTCGACCAAGACCTTCACCTGCAGCGTCGTTGCCCTGGCGCTGCTCGCCGTCCATCTCGGCAGGCTGCGCGACCTGTCCAACGCCAACGGTGCACGCCTGCTGAGGGCACTGGACGCCCTGCCCGACCGGATCGCGGCGATCCTCGAGCGCGAGGACGAGATCGCCCGGCTGGCCGACTTCTTCCGGGGTGCCGGAAACGCCTTCTATGTCGGTCGGGCCGCGGGCCACGCCATCGCCATGGAAGGTGCGCTGAAGCTGAAGGAGATCAGCTACCTCCACGCCGAGGCCTACCCCGCCTCCGAGCTCAAGCACGGGCCGCTCGCGCTGGTGACGCCCGAGACGCCGACGGTGATCGTCCTGCCGCGCGACGACCTCTTCGCCAAGAACGTCTCGACCATCGAGGAGATCAAGGCGCGCGGCGGACCGGTCATCGCCATCACGCACGCGGGCGAATCGCATGCCCCGTTCGATCGCTCCTTCGAGGTGCCGGCGCTCGAGCCCGAGCTCGACCCGCTGCTGCTCAACATCCCGCTGCAGCTGCTCGCCTACCATGTCGCGCGCCAGCGTGGGTGCGACATCGACAAGCCACGCAACCTCGCGAAGTCGGTCACGGTCGAGTAGCAGGTCGCCACCGTGGGCGCGCATCCGCGCGTGATTGACTTGGGTTGAGACAGCGCATAGGTTCCGCGCCCTTTTTCCACCACCGGGCGGACGGTCGCCATGCCGCAGATCCTCGTCGAGGCGCTGGCCAAGACCTATCGCGTCGCCGAACGAGCGCCGGGCCTCGGCGGCGCCTTGCGCGGCCTCGTTCGCCGGCGCTGGCGCGAGATCCATGCCCTGGCCGGCGTCTCCTTCGATCTCGAAGCTGGCGAGGTGCTGGCCTTCATCGGGCCCAACGGCGCCGGCAAGTCCACCACGGTGAAGATCCTGTCCGGCATCCTGCGGCCCACCAGCGGCCGCGTCGAGGTCGGCGGCGTGGTGCCCTACGAAGATCGCCTCCGCCATGTCGCGCGCATCGGCGTGGTGTTCGGCCAGCGCAGCCAGCTGTGGTGGGACCTGCCGGTGATCGACGGCTTCGACCTCCTGGCCGACATCTATCGCGTCGACGCCGAGCGCTATCGCCGTCGGCGCGACGAGCTCGTCGCCATGCTGCGCCTCGAACCGCTGCTCGACCAGCCGGTCCGCCAGCTCTCGCTAGGCCAGCGCATGCGCGCGGAGTTCGCCGCGGCCCTGCTGCACGATCCCGCCATCCTGTTCCTCGACGAGCCGACCATCGGCCTCGACGCGCCGTCGAAGCTCGCGGTGCGCGACTTCGTGCGCCGGCTCAACCGCGAGCAAGGCGTCACCGTTCTGCTCACGACCCATGACATGCACGACGTCGAAGCGCTGGCCGAACGCGTCATCGTCATCGGCCAGGGCCGCGTGCTCGCCGACGGCCCGTTCGAGGGCCTGCGGACCAGCGTGCTCGCCGAACGGCGCCTCCACGTCGACTTCGACGGTCCCGCGCCGGCGTTCGAGATGGCGGGCGTCACGGTCCGGGCGCGCACCGAGCGCTCGCTCGAGCTCGCCTTCGATCCGGCGAGGATTCCGGCGCCGAAGCTGATCGCCGCCGTCACCGCCCGGCACGCCGTCGAGGACGTCCATGTCGACGAACCGACCATCGAGGAGGTGATCGCGCGCTTCTACGACCTGCACGACGCGGGCGAGGCGTGACGATGCGGGCGATACGTCCCTATCTCGCCGCCTTCCGCGCCCGCTTCCAGCTCATGCTGCAGTACCGCGCCGCGGCGTTGGCGGGCTTTGCCACCCAGCTCTGGTGGGGCGCCATCCGCATTCTCGTGTTCGCCGCCTTCTACGGCGTCAATGCCGCGGCGGCGCCGATCAGCCTGACCGACGCCATCACCTACGTCTGGCTCGGCCAGGCGCTGCTGGCGCTGCAGCCGTGGGTTGCCGATCCGGAGATCGGCCAGGCCGTCCGCACCGGCGGCGTCGGCTACGACCGCCTGCGGCCGCTCGACGCCTACGGCTACTGGTATGCGCGCACCGCGGGATGGATGCTGGCCCGCGCCCTGCCGCGTGCCGTGCTGATGGTGGCGGCCGCGGGCATCGTGCTGCCCCTCGTCGGTCTCGAGGCCTGGGCGTGGCGGCCACCATCGGGTCTCACGGCGGCGCTGCTGTTCATCCCCGCCTTCGTCCTCATGACCATGCTGGGCGCTGCGGTCCTGATGCTGGCGAACGTGATCGTGGCCGCCAGCCTCAACGAGCGCGGAGTCAATGCCGTCCTGACGCCGCTGGTGGTCGTCTTCTCGGGCAGTCTCCTGCCGCTCGATTTCTATCCCGACGCCTGGCGGCCCTTCCTGCATGTGCAGCCGCTGGCGGGTCTGGTCGACATTCCGTTCCGCATCTACTTCGGAAATCTTGCCGGCGGCGCCGCCCTGCAGGGCCTGTCGCTGCAGGCGGGCTGGACCCTGGTGTTGATCGGCATCGGCCGCTTCGCCATGGAGCGCACGATGCGGCGGCTGGAAATGCAGGGTGGCTGATCCATGAACGCCCTCGCCCTCTATGGCCGCTATGTCGCCACCTCACTGCGCGCGCAGGCCCAGTATCCGACCGCAACCTTGATGCTGACCGCCGGCCACGCCGCGGCGACGGCGGTCGAGATCCTGGGCGTGTTCGCCCTGTTCGACCGCTTCGGATCGGTCGGCGGCTGGTCGTTCGGCGAGGCGGCGTTGTTCTATGCCCTGGTCAACATCATGTTTTCGATCGCCGACCTGTTGAGCCGCGGCTTCGAGGTGTTCGGCACCGACTTCGTGCGCACCGGCGCCTTCGACCGCGTGCTGCTGCGACCGCGCGCCGCCGCCTTGCAGCTCGCCGGCCACGAAGTGCGGCTGTCGCGATTGGGCCGACTGATCCAAGCCTCGATCGTGCTGGTCCTGGCGAGCAACCTCGTCCCGATCGCCTGGGATGCGCCGGCGGTCGCCACCGCCATGGGGGCCGTGGCCGGCGGCGTCGCTCTGTTCGTCGGCATCATGGTGCTGCAGGCCACGCTCGCCTTCTGGACCGTCGACAGCCTGGAAATCATGAACGTGCTGAGCTACGGCAGCGTCCAGGCGGCGCAATACCCGCTCAACATATACGCGGCGTGGTTCCGGCGCGTGCTGACCTTCGGCCTGCCGCTCGCCTGCGTCGCCTACTACCCGGTGCTGGCGATCCTGAAGCGACCCGATCCGCTGGGCGCGCCGGACTGGTTCCTGCCGCTTGCACCGATCGCCGGTTTCGCGTTCCTTGGCCTCTCGTTCGTCGCCTGGCGTGCCGGCATGGCGCGCTATGCGTCCACCGGCAGCTGAGAAGGAACGGAAATGGAGTACAGGCCACTGGGCAAGACCGGCCTCACGGTCAGCGTCGCCGGGCTCGGCTGCGGCGGCAACAGCCGTCTGGGCCTGGGCCGCGGCGCGAGCTTCGACGACTGCGTGGCGGTCGTGCGCACGGCGGTCGATCTCGGCGTCAACTTCCTCGACACCGCGGAGGCCTATGGCACCGAGGAGATCGTCGGCGCCGCCGTCCGGTCCTACGAGCGCGACAAGCTGGTGATCTCCACGAAGGCGATCTTCAACACCAGCGACACAGCCGAAACCGTGACCCGTCGGGTGGAGGCCTCGCTGAAACGGCTTGGCCTGGAGTACGTGGATGTCTTCCATTTCCATGCCGTCAGCCCGGCCGCCTACGAGCATCATCGCGATGTCCTGGCTCCCGCCCTCGGCAGGCTGAAGGAACAGGGCAAGGTGCGCCATGTCGGCATCACCGAGACGAGCCCCAACGATCCGGAACAGAAGATGCTGGCCCGGGCGGTCCAGGAAGCGCCCTGGGAGGTCACCATGCTGGCCTACAGCCTCATGAACCAGGGTGCGCGGCACAGGATCTTTCCGACGACCCAGCGTCGCGGGATCGGCACGCTCCTGATGTTCGTCGTGCGCAACATCTTCAGCAACGCCGATTATCGTCGCGACATCTTCGCCAAGCTGGTCGAGCGAGGCGATCTCGACAGGTCGATCCTGTCCGAGGGCGATCCCCTGGGCTTCCTGGTCGGCGAAGGCGCGGCGCAAAGCATCACCGATGCGGCATACCGCTACGCGCGCCATACTCAAGGAGTCGACGTCGTCCTTTTCGGCACCGGCAACAAGGCCCACGTCAAGGACAACGTCGAGTCGATCCTCCGGCCGCCTTTGGCGAGCCCGATCATCGAGCGGCTTCACGCCTCGTTCGGCCACCTGAAAGGCGTAGGCCTCGATCGGCCGGGGCCGCTCAGGAAGTAGTCACCCGAAGGTCCGGCGGTAGCTCTTGGTCATCAGCTCGTCGAGACGCGCGCCGGGTTCGAAATCGGCCATGTCGTCGGGCCGCGCGAGGCCGGGAAGCTGGCGCTCGCACTCCGACGGCGGGCCGATGACCTGCGTCACGGGATAGAGCGACGACCAGGCCGGAACGCCGGCGTAGTCCTCCTCCTCGTCCGCCACGTGCTTGTCGCGGACCTTGCCCGAGGCGTGCTCGATCTCCATGCCCATCATCGTCGTGGCCTTGAGCTCCTGCTTGTTGGGCTGGCGGATCAGCCTGGAGCGCCCGGGGTAGATGCGGTCGATGAAGCGGTCCATCAGCTTCAGCTTCGTCTCCACATCGTCGATGATGTGCGCCGTGCCGAAGGCCATCACGGCGCGGTAGTTCACCGAGTGGTGGAAGCCCGACCGCGCCATCACCAGGGCATCGAGATGCGTGACGGTGAGGCAGACCGGCACGCCCTGCCCCTGGGTGCGGATCATCCGGCTGGCCGACGAGCCGTGCCAATAGAGATGGTCGCCCTCGCGCCAGAACGAGGTCGGCGTGCAGTAGGGACGGCCGTCGATCACGTAGGCGATGTGGCAGACCAGGGCGGCATCGAGGATCTCGTAGATCGTCTTGCGGTCGTAGCTGCCGCGCTCGTGCAGTCGCTTCACCTTGTTCACCGGCGTGACGCCGAAGGACTCGGCCGTGTTCTCGATGGACGGCTTGCGCGCGATCGTCTGGGTGCTCATGAAACGGACTCCGGGGCGGTTGCGGCCCGGACCATGGCCGCATTAAGGTACAGACGAAAGAGCCAGTATCGACAATCTGGACTGTACCAGTCATGCCTCGTCCGTTGCGCAGGGCTGCCCCGTTGGGCCTCGCCCTCGATGCCGCCTCGCCGACGCCGCTGCACCGCCAGATCGGCGAGCAGGTGCGGCGCGCCATCCTCGAGCGGCGGCTGGCGCCCGGCCAGCGCCTGCCGTCCTCGCGCCTGATGGCGAGCGAGCTCGACGTGGCGCGCGGCACCGTGCTGCTGGCCATGGACCAGTTGATCGCCGAGGGCTACGTCGTGGCGCAGGCTGCGTCCGGCCTCTCCGTCGCCAACGACCTGCCGGACGAGATGCTGACGGCGCCGCGTGGACAGCCCGCCAGGCCGCCGGCCAACGACGACCACGACATCTCCGCCCTGTCACGCCGTGCCCGGACGGCGGTGCGCGATGCCATGCCGGGCTTCGGGTTCGAGGAGGCGCCGCTCGCCTTTCCGACCGGCCAGCCCGACCGCGAGGCCTTTCCCTTCGCCCTGTGGGCCAAGCTGCTGGAGCGCGAATGGCGGCGGCCTTCCTGGGCGGTCGCTAGCGCGCTGCATCCCTTCGGCCATGCCGGGCTGCGTGCCGCCATCGCCGACTATCTCGGCGCCGCCCGCGGCTTTGCCTGCACGCCCGACTCGGTCGTGATCACGACGGGCGTGCGCCAGAGCCTGTCGCTGCTGGCCTGGCTGGTGCTCGATGCCGACGAGGCGGCCTGGATCGAGGAGCCGGGCTTCGTCGGCACGCGCGAGGCGCTGGCGCTGGCCGGCGTGCGCGCGGTGCCGGTGCCGGTCGACGAGTCCGGCTTCACCGTCGAGCGCGCGATGGCCGTCGAGCCGCGGGCGAGGCTCGCGGTCGTGGCGCCCGCGCATCATTTCCCGCTCGGCACCGTGCTCGGCCTGCAGCGCCGGCTCGAACTGCTGAGCTGGGCCGAGCGGCACAAGGGCTGGATCGCCGAAGACGACTACGACGGCGAATACCGCTATGCCGGCCGGCCGCTGGCGCCGCTGCGCGCACTCGATCGCAGCGGCCGCGTGGCGTTCCTCGCCAGCTTCTCCAAGCTGCTCTTCCCGGCGCTGCGGCTGAGCTACGTGGTGCTGCCTGCGGCACTCGTGACCGCCGCCGAGACCCGCATGGCGGCGGCGCCGGCACGCCCCTCCCTGCTCGGCCAGGGCGCGCTCGCCCGCTTCATCGCCGACGGCCACCTCGCGAGCCATCTGCGGCGGACGCGGCTGCTCTATGCCGCCCGCCAGGAGGCGCTCCTGGCTGGCCTCGAACGCCACCTCGCGCGCTGGCTGGAAAGCGCACGCGATCCCGGCGGCATGCACCTGATTGCGCGGCCGGTCGCTGCGATCGCTCCCGCCTTCGACGACCGCGCGGTATGCGTGGCCGCAGCACGGGCAGGGATCGCGTTGTCGCCGCTCTCGGCCTGCTATGCCGGCCGGCGTCGGCGGCACGGCCTGATCCTGGGCTACGCCGGCACGCCCGAGCCGACGATCGACCCCGCCTGCGCCACGCTCGCTCGCGTGCTGCGCAGCGCCACGGTCGGTTGAGGATTCAGGCCCGCCGCCCGCGACCGCCGCCCTTTCGCCTCTGCTCGCTCTGCTCGGAGGCGCTGTAGCGGCCCGACGACTGCTCGACGACGCGCTTCATCTCCGACGACTTGGGGACGCCCTGCTTGCGATCCCATCGCGGATCAGCCTTCTTGTCGCTCCGCTTGCGCGCCATGGTTCCTGCACCGGTGAATTGCGTGTCGAAGCTGAACGACCGCCGGGCCAGGACGTTGCCTTCAGAACCAGGACGCCTTGTCGACCTTGTTGCGCAGCGGGAGCCCGGCGGCGAAGGCGCGGCAATTGTCCGCAATGATCTCGAACCGACGCTCGTCGAGATAGGGGCCGTGCCCCGCCATGTGCGGCGTCAGCAGCACGTTCGGCAACATCCAGAGCGGATGCTCGCGCGGCAGCGGCTCCTGCTCGTAGA
>JAEWIV010000160.1 GCA_023386865.1 Pseudomonadota bacterium | reverse complement strand
CCGCCCGCGCCCCACCGCCGCTACGACCCGAGCGGGCCCCGCGACATAGTCGATGGGACGAAGACTCTCGGCATCGACCACTGTGAGGTATTCAACTGCAGCAAACCCGTTGGCGAGCAACCGTTCGGCCGCATACGAAGCTGCCCTGGGGCAAGAGGCGTGCCCGCCCCGCACGGTCTCAGCCACTGACCTCAGCTCGCGATAGAGAAGACAGGCGGTCGCACGTTGCGTCTTGTTCAAATAGACATTGCGCGATGACATGGCCAAGCCATCGGCCTCGCGCACCGTCTGCATTCCGATGATCTCGGTCCGGTATGGCGAGATCCCTCACCATCCTTTTGATGACTTGCAGCTGCTGGTAATCCTTCTCCCCGAAATAGGCGCGATCAGGCAGCGCCATCATGAGAAGCTTGTTTACGATCGTGGCGACACCCTGAAAATGGCCAGGGCGCAATGGCCCGCACAATTCAGCGCTGAGATCCGATACCGTTATGGTCGTGAGTTGCGGGGCAGGATACATCTCGTCCTTATCGGGAGCAAAGACCACGCGGCATCCCGCGGCTTCGAGCTTGCTGAAGTCGCCCGGCTCGTCGCGTGGATAGGCCGAAAAATCTTCCTTCGGGCCAAATTGCGTCGGATTGACGAAGATCGACGTCACCGGCACGTCGCCATGGGCGGTCGCGCCATGAACCAAGCTTAGGTGTCCATCATGCAGGGCCCCCATTGTCGGGACCAAACCGATCGTACGGCCAGCAGCGCGAAAGGCAGCGAGCCTATTGCGCAAGTCCGAAATCGTGCGAACCACAATGAGGCCAGGTTCGCCAATTTGCGTAGCTCCCTCTTCCAACCGATACCTCCTTCAGCCAAAAAAAGCCAATACTGCACCGAGTTCGCAAGAAAAATCTGTTCCGACCAACGGTTCTCGGAAAGCTGCTCCACAAGCCTTCCCTGCTTGTTTGAGGCGGTCTAATGCGGTTCACGGGTTGCAGGGGTTATCTGCCGCACGTTTGGTGTAGAGCGGGCAAAATACCAGGGCCAAACTACAAGAACGCCCGGCTTCCCGGCCGCTTTGCAGCTCATGGCGACCCGCCAAAGGTCCCGCGACTCGGCAACCTTGAATACACCAACGCCAAGTCTAATCTCGTTGCTAATTGAGGAAACTGCATGCCTAGATTCAAAGGCGGAACCAGATGCCGCTGACCTTGTAGTCCCGCGTATTCTTAAGAGAAGTCATGCCGCTGCATTGGCAATTTGATTCTCGTAGACGCTTAGTTGCGGCCGTTGCGGACGCCGACGTCACCATAGGCGATCTTGATGCCTACTTGGATGCTGTTGTCGGCGTCGGCGCTCTTGGCTGGCGTAAACTATTCGACGCTCGCGATGCGAAAGTCGCATTGAGCCCCGAAGAAGTTTTGGCCTTGGGTGCGCGTATTCGCGGCCTGCACCTGCTGGGCACTGTCGGGCCGCTGGCTTTCGTCCTACCGAAGGCCGAAGCCGATGGAATCTTGCGATTGCTGGGGTTCATGGCGGCAGCGGATCGTCAGATGAGGGTCTTCAAAGCGATGGGACCGGCGCGCCGCTGGATTGAAGCGTGGCCGATCACGGCTTCCAGAGAGTTCCCGCAACTGCCTATCCTTAAAGGGTAACCCCATGGCGCCGCCTTCCTCGCCGAGCTGAAAGCCGCCTGCAACTGGTTGTCCGCGGCGAGCTTCCTGCCGGCCGCGCTGGCGACGTGGCTCGCTGCCAGGCCGTCGCGCGCCAGCACCGGCTGGATCGCCTTCACCCGTGCCTCGGCGCTCTACCAAGTCGCGATGGGCCGTTCTTTCCGCGGCATTCTTCTTCGTGCCGCAGTCGTCGCTCGACGACATAGACCTCGTCGTAGCGGTGATTGACATGCCCCTCCTCACCGCCATCTGGCTCATTTGGATGTTGGGCGATATGAAGACCACGATCAACAAGGGGCAGATCGCATGAAGATCATCATCGCAGGCGCCGGCATCGGCGGCATGGCCCTGGCGGCGTTGCTGCGCCGACGTGGCGTCACCGCGGAGCTCTACGAGCGCGCCGCCAACTTCGACCACAGCGGCTACATGCTGGGCCTCTACCCGATCGGGGTGCGCGTGCTGCACGGGCTCGATCTGATCGACGACTTCCTCGCCGCCAGCGAGCGGATGGAGACTTATACCGTGCGCAACGGCCACGGTCAGGAGATCCACAGCTACGAGCTCGGCCAGATGCTCGACGGCTTCGGCTATTCGGGCGGCATCATGCGCGGCGAACTGCTCGCGCTACTGCGCAAGCGCTGCGAGGACGTGCCGCTGCACTTCGGCACGAGCGTGACCGGCTTCGAGCAGGCGGGCGACAAGGTCGAGGTGAAACTCTCCGACGGATCGACAAACCGCTGCGACCTGCTGGTCGGCGCCGACGGCATCCACTCGGCAATCCGCCGGCAGCTCGCGGGCGAGTTGCCCGACCACGAGACGGGCTGGGGCTGCTGGGTGTGGATCGTGCGCGACACCAGGCGGCCGCCCACCGCCGTGGTCGAGCACTGGGGCGCCGGCCGGTTCCTCGGGCTCTACCCGATCAAGGGCGGGCTCGGTGTCGTGGCGGCGGCGCCGACCCGGATCATGGGGCCTACCGCTGTCGGCCAGGACGGCGGCAGGGTGAAGGCCCACTTCGCGGTGCTGGGCGAGGGTATTGCCGACATCATGGCCGCCCTTCCCGATGATCTCAGCCAGACGTTCTGGTGGCAGCTCTCCGACGTGCGCGCCAAGAGCTGGCACGAGGGGCACGTTGCCTTGCTGGGCGACGCGGCCTGTGCCTTCCTGCCGACGGCGGGGGTCGGCGCGTCGATGGCGCTCGAGTCCGCGGCCGCGCTGGACGACGAGCTCGGCCGCACCGACGCGCGCTTCCTGACGGGTGCGCTGGCGCGCTACGAGATGCGCCGCAAGCCGCGCGCCGAGTCCTTCCAGGACGATTCGCGCAAGCTTGCGTCCATGATGATGATAGAGTCGACGGAACTGTCCTGGGGACGCGACCAGCTCATGAAGTTCTACACGCTCGACATGCTGGCCAAGACGATCGCGCAGTCGCTGGCCAAGCCGATCTGACCGCGTGCGCGTCCTGCTGCTCGAAGCCGACTGCCTTGACCGTCTCGAAGATGCGCTTGCGCACCCGCGCCTCGCGAATCTTGCAGTAGGCCCGCACCAGTTCGATGGTGTCGCGCCTGATCATTGGATCCTTCTCCTGCTCGAACGGTGTGCCCGCTTCGCCGAAACCCTTGCTGCCATGGCCGGACATCGGGCGACCCGACAGCGCATTAGACGGCATCTCATCGAAAAAGTAGGAGACCGGCACGTCCAGTACCTTGGTGAACTCGAACAGACGGCTCGAGGCAAGACCAAGCTTTGACGACGGTCGTCGTGGAAACCATGTTTCTGGTCTTTCGCGCCGGCGTGATCACTTGATCAGCCCTCACATCGATGGCCATTTTCTATATGGTTTCGTGGACATTCTGATTGCACCGTAGCGCACATGTGTTCCACCGGCATCGCCACTTGGAGTCGCTCAGACGCCACGCTCGTTGCCCCAGGCCAGCACGTGCAGTTGCGGCAACACGGTCGCTTCGAACCAGCGATCGCTCGCCACCTTGTTGACCAGCCAACGGAACCGCGCGAACAGGCCCGCCTGATCGACGCCGCCGCGTCCGGCTTCGTTGGGTTCCGCCGGCGTATGGTTGCCGACCGACAGGTAGAGCGGCAGCAACGGATATCGCGCCGCTGCGGCGCGGGCATAGTCATAGTCCGCCTCGTCGAACACGACGACCTTGAGCACCGTCCGCGGACCGCCGCCGCCGGCGGCGAGACAGGCGTCGAACGCTGCCCAGTCGGTCGACATGCCGGAGGATGGTGGCTTGGGCGAGAGAACCAGCCAGTCGAGGTTGGCGAACCAGTCGTCAGAAACGCTGCCCTGGGTTTCCATCGCGAAGCGATGATGCCTTTCCTTGCCGAGGGCGATCAATCGCCCGAGCGGCTGGATCGCCGGATTGCCGCCCGAGATCGTCACCAGGATCGGCTTGCCACCGGTCAACTGCTCGATGCGGGCCAGGATGTCCTCGGGCATCATCGGCGCCCAGTCGTGGCGGTACTCGGGCAACACGGCATAGAGCGTGTCGCACCAGCTGCAGCGGAAGTCGCAGCCGCCGGTGCGGACGAAGACGGTCGGCTTGCCGATCAGCGCGCCCTCGCCCTGCACGGTCGGTCCGAAGATCTCCGAAATGCGGATGGCGCTCATGACGCTCCCGCGTCGCAGTCGAGATCGTTAATGCTGCCATCCGAACGCCGCCACCAGTGCGCGAGATTGTCGAAGGCCGATCGTTCGGGGAGGACGTCGGACGGATCGCCCGAGAAGGTCACGGTGTTGGTCGGCGTTTCCTCGACCATGACCTCGACGCAGCGCAGCCCGCTGCCATCGTCCTGCAGGAAGGCGTTGAGCTTGGCCATGAAACAGGCGGCCAGCATCTCCGAGGTGGGATCGCCGGGCGTGATCAGGAGGCGCCTCAGCCTGGCGGGTTCGCGGTCGCGGAAATAATCGATGAGCGGATCGTGGTTCGAGAGCTGAAAGGCATGATCGACCTGCTCGTCGATCCATCGGTGCCAGCGTGCCTTCGCGGTTTCGAAGGGCGCCACCATGTTAGTCCTGCCATCCAGGCGCCGCGGCGTGGCGGCCTGGAGCCTGACGGTCACCAGTTCGTTGTGGCCGTGCGGAACCATGCATTTGCTGTCGGCGTCGGCCATCAGCCGATGCGCCATGCTGTAGCGCCGTGTGAACACGAGGCTGAACATCAGCCGCGCGCCCAGGCTGGGGCGACAATCATCTGCTGCTCCTGTTTTGACCGGGTGGG